>JASHYS010000179.1 GCA_030042915.1 Acidobacteriaceae bacterium | reverse complement strand
GCCTGATATTCTTCCGCAATGAAGAGGCCCGCATTGCTTGTGATCGACATGCTGAACGATTTCTTTGCGCAATGGGCAGCAATGCGTAAAGACAAACTGGTTGGCTCGATCAACGAGCTGGCCGCAATAATGCGCGTGCGCGACCATCCAGTGATTTGGGTTCGACAGGAGTTCGATCCCGACCTGCGCGACGCATTCGCTGAGATGAGAGCAAAAGGGATTCGCGTCGCCATCAAAGGTACACCCGGATGCGAGATTCTCTCTGGTCTCAATCGTCTTCCTCCGATCCGGTGATCGTCAAGAAACGATACAGCGCATTTTTTGGCACCAATCTCGATGAGGTGCTTGCGCAGTTTGAGCCGAACGCCGTCATCCTTGCGGGCATCAACACGCACGCCCGCATCCGCATGACGGCGATCGATGCTTACCAAAGAGACTGGCCCGTAGTGCTGGCGTTTGATTCCATCGATTCTTATGACAGAGAGCACCACGAAATTACCTTGAAATACATGAGGGATAAGATTGCGTCGGTCCTGACGAACCGCGAAATCGAGGCGGCGCTCGATTCGAAAGACCAGGGTGGCGACACTTGGCGTGGACACAAAACGGCCTCGGCCTGATCTTGAAACTATGGTGAATTCACGCCGCTCAGGATCACCCGGAGCGCACAAAAGAAAAGCCGCGCCATTCTGCAGGCGCGGCTCGTCACGGCTGAATTTCTGCCCTTCTCTTAAATCTCTTTCACACCTTCGACGAAGGCTTTCAGCTTGCGCGACCGCGAAGGATGGCGCAGCTTGCGCAGCGCCTTGGCTTCGATCTGGCGGATGCGTTCGCGCGTAACCTGGAAGCTCTGGCCTACTTCTTCGAGCGTGTGCTCGGAGCCGTCTTCAAGGCCGAAGCGCATTTTAATAACGCGCTCCTCGCGCGGCGTGAGCGTGCGCAGCACCTGCGAGGTATATTCCTTCAGGTTCACGCCGATCACCGCTTCTGACGGCGAGACGGCCTGGCGGTCTTCAATAAAGTCGCCGAGGTGCGAGTCTTCTTCTTCGCCGATGGGCGTTTCGAGCGAGATGGGTTCCTGCGCAATCTTGAGCACCTTGCGCACCTTGGCCACGGGAATATCCATACGGCGCGCGATCTCTTCGCTTGAAGGCTCGCGGCCCAGCTCCTGCACGAGCTGGCGGCTGGTGCGGATGAGCTTGTTGATGGTTTCAATCATGTGCACCGGGATGCGGATGGTGCGCGCCTGGTCGGCAATGGCGCGCGTGATCGCCTGCCGGATCCACCATGTGGCGTACGTGGAAAACTTGTAGCCGCGCCGGTACTCGAACTTGTCTACCGCCTTCATCAGGCCGATGTTGCCTTCCTGAATCAGGTCGAGAAACTGCAGTCCGCGATTGGTGTACTTCTTGGCGATGGAGACAACAAGTCGCAGATTGGCCTCGATGAGCTCGCGCTTGGCCTGCTCGGCGTCCATATCGCCCTGGATCATCTCGCGCTGCGTGCGCTTGAGCTCGGCGATGGAAACACCGGCGTCGCCCTCGATTTTTTCGAGGTCAGTGCGGCAATTTTTCTGCTGGCGGCGGTACTCCTTCTTCAGTTCCTCGCTCTTTGAAGCCTCGTACTTCTGTTCGAGCGAACGGATCTGGCGCTCCAGCGTGCGCATGGTGTCGACGGTTTTGTTCACCTTGTCGAGCAGGCGCTTACGTTCAAGCGGCGTGTACTTGAGCTCGCGCACGACGCGCGAAATGTAAACTTTCTCTCGCGCAATGGCCCAGCGCAGCCGCCGCGCTTCCTTCACCTTGGCCTTGCTGCCTGTGGAGATGGCAGCCTGTTTTTCCTCAAGCTGCGCCACGCGCTTCTGGTGCTTGACCAAAGCCTCAGTGCGCGCCACGGTGGCCTTCACGCGTGCCTGCACCACTTCTTCGGTCAGCTCCTCCTCGTCGAAGATCACGACCTCTTTCACGTTGCGCACGCCGCGCTTCAGGTCTTCGCCCAGAGCCGCAATCTCGCGAATCACGATGGGCGAGCGCGAAATCGCTTTCAGCACGCGCATCTGTCCGCGCTCGATGCGCTTGGCGATTTCCACCTCGCCTTCGCGCGTCAACAGCGGAACCGTGCCCATCTCGCGCAGGTACATGCGCACCGGGTCGTTGGTCTTTTCCAGCGTTCCCGGCGTCAGATCGAGCTCGACGTCTTCCCCTTCTTCCAGCTCAAATTCCTTGTCGCCGGGAAACTTGGGTGTGTCGAGCAGATCAATGCCCTGGCCGCTGATGGTGGTCATCAGATCGTCGAGCTCGTCGGGCGTGCCAATCTCATCGGGCAGAGCGTCGTTGACCTCGCCGTAGGTGAGATAGCCCTTCTCTTTGCCGGTCTCAATGAGGCCGTTCACTTCATCTTCGAATTTGTCGTCAATCGCCAACTTTTTTCCTGCTCTCTTCGGCCGGGTAACGCAGACCCGCCTTTTGATTTCATCCGGCGCCACGTAGGGCGCCAGCCCGCCTCAACCCGCGTATGCCCTCGCACCCGTCCGCCGCGCCTGACCCCGCACGCACGAAACCGGGGTTTCCCTTAGGAAATCCCCGCGCTCGGACACACCCGTCATTTCCGCATGAGCGGTTGTCGTTTTACTCGGAACAGGATGGCAGCGCTTCAGGTTTCGCCTGGGTCGCCCGCGAGCCGCAGCTCATATGTGGGGCCAAAAGGGCGCGCATCCTCACTGAGATCAGTAGATTACCACAACGTGGATTGCCGGCGCCAGAAAAAATCCCGTGGAAATAGGCCACCGACCAATACTTTGTACGTCTTCACTCTGCGCTGAATCGCCGCTCCCGATCCGCACCTTTCTATTTGACGCTCCGATGCGGCTTTTCGACGCACAATCTACCGATGTTTGCGTCCTTCAGTGGGGGTACCGAAGGTACTAGCGTTTCAAGGATTTCCGGCTATGCAATTGCTGCAGCGCCCGGTCCAAGTCGAGCTTTTGCCGGGTGAGGATAGCAAGCTGGGCGTGGTCGCCCCTGGCCTCGGCTTCGGCGATCAGGGCGCGAAGGTTGCGCTGGCGGACTTCGATGGCACGCTCTTCAAGCTCCTGCAGCGCGCTTTCCACCTCGGTTTCCTCGGGCGGCCGTGTCTCTTTCATCAGCGCTTCAGCCAAAAGGGCCCGCTGCGCAGGATCGTCGATGGCATCCAGAGGGTGGGCTGCGGCCCGTCCGGCAAGTGCCTGGAGCGCACCGGACGCCGCAAGATGCTCAAACCAGGA
>JASHYS010000178.1 GCA_030042915.1 Acidobacteriaceae bacterium | reverse complement strand
GGTCCGGGCTGCGCCTGTGGCCCGGGCTGGCCGGTTGGTGCGGGACCTGGTTGGTTCGTCGGTGCCGGAGCCGGCTGCGTCTGGGCCTGCTGCTGGCTCGGCTTGTAGTAGTGGGTGTAATAGTAGTAGCCCCCTCCGGCCGCCGCGGCGAGAACGAGCAGCCAGACCAGGCCGTGGCCCTTCGCCGGCGCCGCCGCCGGCATCGCCACCATGGGAGCGGGTCCCGGCGGCGGATATTGAGGATACTGCGGAGGCATCGCCTGCGGTCCGGGCGGCGGCATCACCGGTGGCGCTGCAGGTGTGGCTGGGTACTGCTGAACCGGTTGGGCCGCAGCCGCAACCGCTGCCGGCGCGCCTCCGCCCTTCGCCGCCTGATCGGCTCCGCACTTCACACAAAAGCGTTCATTGTCTGCTAACTGAGTTCCACAACTGCTGCAGAATGCCATACCCCTCTTCCTCCTCGCTTAAAACTCCATTGAGCCCGCAACTCGCTCACTGCTGACCTGCAGGCGCGCTGTATCGCTAACTTGCCGGCCCCTGCGGCTGCACGGCATAGCTCCCCACTGCCATTGGCTGCATCGTCGCCTGCATATGGGCCAGAGTGCTTTGCAACTGTGCCACCTGCACGTCCCTCACCTGTCGCAGGCCTTGCTGAATCAGGGTAAACACCACGTACCACGTTGTGAGTGCCGTGCCCAGCATCAGGCAGAGGGCCGCAATTCCGTTGATGTTTGGGAAGAGCACCGATATGTCCCAAAGCGTGTGCATCACAACTGGAATCGCAAATGCCTTCAGGAAGCGCGTGTCCAACAGCATCCCCGGGCTCACCGGCCTGTCTTGCTTCACCCGCCAGAACGCGGCCGCCGCAATTCCCGTCCACGGCATGTGCCCGAAGGGAGCCAGAACTCCGCGCAGCACCAGAGTATCCACCATCGAATTCAAAGACTTGGTGAAAACCTGCAGAACCTGCGCGTCCGTCGTTGCGCTCTTTACTCCCTGCACAAACGTGGGCAGAAAGGCATTCAACCCGTAGGCGCTGGTTTCAAAGCAGGCAAATCCGGCGCCCACCGCCGCACCAAACAGCAGCCCGTTTAACTCATATTTGTAGCGCGCGCTGTGCACCACGATCAGCACCGCAAGCAGTTTCGAAGACTCTTCCACAATGCCGGGGACCTTCCCCAGGATGGGCACCGTGTATTCCATCGAAGCCGTGCAGATTGCGACCACGCCTCCCATCACAAACAGCTTTGCCACCAGGATCACCGAAACATTGCGCGGCGTGTTCATCTCAAAGATGAACACCAGCACCGCAATCGGCATTGCAAATGCTCCCATGAACAGGATCGGCGGGATCATGTTCGGATTGCCGCTGAACTTGTAAACGAAGTACATCACTGCAAACGCTGCGACGAAGAGTGCTAGTTGCCTCAGGAACATCCACGGCTTGGGCCAGCCCGTCTCCACCAGTTCGATGGGCGGCGTCGTCCTCGAGGAGCCCACCATCGCGTAGTCTTCCACTGCATCCGGCCCGTGCCTCTTGAGTGTCGAACTGAATGTCTGGCGCAGGCTGAATCCTTCCAGCTTCTCCGTCGACGCTACGGCCCTGATCTTCGACTGCACGCCCTCCAGAAAGCCCGCATGTGCATGTACACCTTGCGCGGGTACGTAATACACCTGCTGCGGTCCCCCTGGATATGCCTGGTACATCACCGCGATCATGCCCGGCGGCGGCATGTAGGCCGGCGCGCCCGCTTGCATAACTTGTCCCGCCCAAGGGGACGTCGGCCCCGCTGCTGGAGCCACGCCCGCCTTTGCCGCCTGCTCGGCTCCGCACTTCACGCAAAAGCGATCATTGTGTATTAACTGGGCCCCACAACTGGTGCAGAATGCCATACCGTTCCCTTGGTCAAATAAGGTTCACCCGCGTGAGCCAGGCGCGATGGCGAAGAGGATAGCGGAAGTTGCCAAGCTTCCGGGGCGCAGCGGCCAACCTGACTCTGAGTGATAGTGCCGCAATTGCTCGCTTCCCGATGGCCGGGGGGAAGCGAAACGGACTGCCGATCCGGCTCAACGCCTTTTAGAAACCTGTTCTTTGCCTCATTGCGTAGCCGGTGTCACCGCTGTAATGGCGCATCTCGCGTCGTTTGCGCCTTGCTGCAGCGGTCCAATCGAGAATGACTGCAAAGTCGTGTTCTGCCCGGCCGCCAGCGGTCCGTTCAGCGTGGTTTGAAAAATCGACGCCTGGATGATGTTGTTATTGGCGTCCACCTGGCCGCACTCCAGCGTCGCTGACTGAATCGTCACATTCGAGCCGTTCGTCCACTGCGCCTGCGTGATCTCCACAACCCCATTCTGGTTCTGCGCTTGAAAATTGAATTGCTGCTGCTGCGCCAGAGCTTGACTGCTTCCCCCTTGCCCCGGTGTCCCCGGCTGTGTCTGGCCCGGTTGCGTTTGTCCTGGCTGCGTCTGGTTCTGCTGATCGTGCGTGCCGATGTAGTAGAAGCCATACAGAGCGCCGGCGATGACAACAACCCACAGCCACCCATGGCCCTTCGCGGGCGCCGCAGGCGGCATCGCCACAATGGGAACCGGCCCCGCCGGATATTGAGGATACTGCTGAGCCATCGGCGGCGGCATCGCTCCGGGCATCGCTTGCGGCATGGCTGGCGCTATCCCTGGCGGCATCGGTTGAGGCGCCGCGTACTGCTGAACCGGTTGCGCCGCAACCGCGACCGGCATCCCGGCAGCTACGGCAGCGGGCGCAGCCACTGCTGCCGGAACGCCGCCCGCTTTCGCCGTCTGGTCGGCTCCGCACTTCACGCAAAAGTGTTCATTGTTTGCCAGCTGAGCACCGCAACTGCTGCAAAATGCCATCTCTTTGCCCTTTCGTCAGGCCGGATCCACGGCTCCGCTCGTTCACCGGCATTCGCCGGCCTCCTGCGGATGTACCGCTTGTTACTCACGGTCCGCAAATGAGCAATGACTCGCTTCACCGCGGCCCCATCGTCAGTCCAACGGATCGTTTGATCGCCACCTTTGCGTTTCAAATCCGTGCCACGCAGCTCATTGCGTGGCCGCCTGTGTCGCGATGATGTAGCAGGTTGCTCCATAAGCATTCTGCTGCTCGGCCCCGATCTGGAACGTCTGCAAAGTCATCGTCTGTCCTGGCGACACCGGCCCATTCACCTGCTGCTTCCAAATCGAGGCGTTGATGGCGTTCATGTTTTGGTCGTATTGCAGGCATCCCAGCTCTCCCGTCTGAACGGTCACATTCGCGCCGTTTGTCCACGCCCCCTGCGAGATCACGACTTGCCCGTTCTGGGGCTCCGCAATGCAACTGAATTTCTGCGCTTGTGTCACCGCGTCGCTTCCGGCTCCGGTGCCCCCGCAACCACCGCCGCCTTGGCCCCCTCCTCCCTGACCTCCCGGACCACCTTGCGGGTTTGTTTGACCCTGCGGCCCAGGATTGCCCTGCGGCCCCGGATTGCCCTGCGGTCCCGGATTGCCCTGCGGCCCAGGCTGTGTATTCGGCTGCGTATTCGGCTGCGTCTGCTGCGTCTGGTTTTGGTGGGTGTAGTAGTAGAACCCTCCCCCCAGAAGGATAAGGACCCCTAACCACATCATGCCGCTCTTCCTGGCTGGAGCCTGGGCCGCCATGGGAACCTGCCCTGGCGCCACAAACGGAATCTGCGGTGGAGGTGTGCCCGGCTGATACGCCCCATATTGAGGAGGCGCCCCATAAGGTGCAGGAGGCGCAACTGCAGCCGGCGTCGCCGCGGGTCCAGCGGCCGCCACTGCGGCCGGCGCGCCGCTCGCCTTCGTCTGGTCCGCTCCGCACTTCGAGCAAAACCGTTCCTCATTTGCCAACTGGGTACCACAACTGCTGCAGAATGCCATATTCTTTCCCTTTCCTTAAGCAAGATTGATCGCCTGCAGCGTGTAGCTCAGGCACCTGCCGGCCCGCGCGCCTGCACCGCATACGTACCCACCGCAGCTACAGGCTGCATGGTCGCCTGCACATGCGCCATCGTGTGCTCCAGTTGCAGCTTCTGCATGTCCCTCACCTGGTGCAATCCCTGCTGGATCATGGTAAAAAGCACGTACCACGAGATAATTCCCGTGCCAATCGGCAGCCCGTACAGCGCCAGGTAGGGATTCATATTCGGGAAAAAGAGGCTGATGTCCCAGGTCGTATGCATCAGCACGGGAATGCAAAACGCCCGCAGGAACCGCCCATCCAGGAACATGCTGATGCTCACCGGCCTGTCCCCTTTCACCCGCCAGAACGCGCCCCCCGCGATCGCCGTCCACACCACGTGTCCCAGAGGAGACTCGATCCCGCGCAGGTTCAGCTCCGAGATCATCGCCTTCAGCGGCTCCAGAAAGATGGTCGAAATCAGTACTGACCCGCCGTGTGCCTGCATAAGCTGGTTCAGCCCGCCGTTTTGTATGAAATTCAAAAGGGTCTGGCTGTAACCCTGCATCCCATAGCCCAGCGTCTCAGAGGCTGAATATCCTGCGCCCACTGCCGCCCCAAACAAGATTCCGTTGAGTTGGTAGGGATAGCGCGCGCCGCGTGCGCCGTACATCACGATCACCACCGCCAGCAGCTTCGAGGTCTCCTCCACGATGCCTGGCAACGGCACATTATTGAACAGAGGAGCCAGGTACCACAGCGTAATGATCAATACCGAAATCGCGCCGCCCACCACCAGTACGTAAATCGTCTGGATGATCGAAACGTTGCGTGGTGTGTTCAACTCCCAGATCAGCACCAGCGTCGCCATCGGCATCGCAAACGTTCCCAGCACCATCAATCCCGGCATCGGGTAAGTATTCTGGCTGAAAACGACCACGGCGTAATACGCCAGGTAACACGCGATCAACCCCGCCATCACGCGGAAGAAAATCCACGGCTTGGGCCAGTTGGTGTCTACCAGCTCCAGTGGCGGCGTCGTCCGCGGGGTGCCCACGGCCAGGTACTCTTCCACCGCGTCGCCCCCGTGCTTGGTGAATACCTCCTTGAATAGCTCCTTGAAGCTGAAACCCTCCAGCTTGTCGGTCGCGCACAACTCCCGGATCTTTGATCCCAGGCCCTCCATTACCCCCGCACCGGCATGCGCATGCGTTCCCTGCGCGGGAACGTAATACACCTGTTGCGGTCCGCCCGGATACGCCTGGTACACCATCGGCACCATCCCCGGCGGTGCCCCATAAGCCCCCTGCGCAGGCGGCGCCCCATACGCGGCCGGCGCCGGCCGGGGCTGTGCCACCGGCGGTGGTGCGGCTGCCGCCACCGGCGGTGGTGGGGCTGCTGCGGGAGACGGTGGCGCGGCTGCGGCGCCGTTCGGCGTCGCCGCGCTTGCGCTTGCCGACATCGCCGCTCCGCAGCTCCTGCAGAATTTCTGATCCGAGGCAGACTCAGTCCCACAGCGTGGGCATTTCATGGACGATCCTCCTATCTAGATGGGGCTCCGGGGGGGATGCTATGGAAAGTACCATCTCGCCATCAGCGAAGTAAAGGCTTCTTTCTACAAAATCTTCGGGCGCTTCAACTCTCTCTTCTCTCATCCAACGCGCTTTCGATTCCCTCAACAAAACCCGCGCCTATCAACCAGCTCGGCCGCTGCCCGGCGCCGCTCGATTTGAGCACGGCGCCTCCCTTACCAACAGCCCACTAGTGCTCCCAGCCACCTCCCGTCAATCGGGTCGCGCCCCTTCTTCCCACTATGGCCCCATCTTGTTGAGCTGTTGACACGCCCAGTTTCGGCCCGCATTGCACGCCTCCTGCAAAAGCGTCCTCCCCTTGGTTACGTCCTTCGGCACGCCCAGGCCATTCACGTAAAGGTACCCAAGATTCGAACAGCCGGTCATATCGTTGCCGTCGCAGGCCCCTTGAAAGAGCTTCGCTGCCTGTGCGTAGTCCTTCGTTACCCCGAAGCCGTTTTCATAAAAGAATCCCAGGTTGGTGCATGCTTGCGCATTCCCGCTCTGGCAGGCCTTCTCATACAAAGGAACCGCTTGCGCGTACTCCTTTTGGCGTTCGTAGGTCAAACCGAGATTGAAGCACCCGCCCATGTCTCCGCCATTGCATGCCTTCTGGTAGAGCGAGGCGGCCTGCGTCGTGTCCTCGGCCACGCCTAGTCCGCTGTCGTAGAGATTGCCAAGATCGGTGCACGCCGAATAAACGTTTGCAGTACATGCCTTCTCATAGAGCGATCTTGCCTGCGCGTAGTCCTTCGTTACGCCTTCGCCATTGTCGTAAAGTTGGCCAAGTTCGTAGCACGCATCCATGTCGCCACCGTTGCATCCCTGTTGTGCCAACGGCACGGCCTCGGCATAACGCTTCTGTTCGATCAGCTCTTCCGCCTGCTGGGTGGCATTCTTGGCGCTCGTCGAGGCGCCCTCCTTTGAGCCGCCTCCACCGCTCCCCGCGTTCGACCGCAGCGTGACAAGAATGACGACCAGCAAGACGCAAGCTCCGCCCACTGCCCAAACCCACCACGGAATCTTCCCCGTCTGCCTGGCCTGCACAGGAACCGCCGGCATCGCACCCGCCATCGGCATCCCAGCCGCACCCGGCGCGGCATATTGCGGCCAGCCCGGACCGGCGCCAGGACTGAAACCTACCGGCGTCGCACCGGCAACCGGCGCCGCAGCCGCTGCCGGCGCGGCATACTGCGGCCAGACCGGACTGGCGCCGGCACCCGAGCCTCCGGGTGGCCCGGCGGTTGGAGCTGCGTAGCTCCCCGCGGCCCCCGCCGTGCTTGCGCCCTCCATCGGCACATCGTCCGTCGGCACCACATCGGTCGCTTCCGGCGCCTTGCGCGGGCCCAGGCTCGCCAGCAACGCCTGCACCGTCTGCGTCAGCTTCTGCAGGTGACCCTCCATCGGCGGCGTCATGGCATCCAGCCAGTGCACGTTGCCGATGAAGTACTCCAGCGACTCGTCCGGAAGCACGTTCTCCACACGGAACGGCAGCATCACCACGTCGTGATTCACCGCCCGCTCCACCTCTTTGCGAATCTGCGGCGAGGTGTTGGCGTTGGCGGTGAACACCAGCACCATCACCCGCGCCTCTTTGATCGCCTCGATAATGGCTCTGCTCCACTCCATGCCCGGCATCACGTCGCGCGGCGCGATCCAGCAACGGATTCCCTGCGACTCCAGCGTCGCGCACACGGCATCGGCCGTGGGCTTGTCTTTCGCAGAATGGCTGATGAACACATCGTGTGCCATGAGTTCCTCTCAATAGGTCCGCGGGGGGCAGCTAGGCCTCACTATATCTCAGCGCGCGCATCCCCGGGTCTGCGGGGTTCCCGCGGAGCTGGTCACTTGCCCCGGTCTTCGTAGATGCCGATCATTAGCAGCCATGCGCCCGAAATAAGAAACCCGAATAAAACAATGATGGCGATGGCGGCGATGTAAAACCCCGCGCTATACCGCAGAATAACGAGAATTGCGCTGATCACTTCAGCCAGGTAACAAATGGTGCCGCCGGTAAGCCGCGGCGCGCTCAATCCAATCGAACTCATCCCCGACCGGAGAGCGACGACATAGCCCCTGATGAAGATGGCGGTAGCGATCAGCCAGAGAGCAAGCCACTCAATGCCGAGCACTCGAGGGTTCTGATTTCCCATAAGTGCCAGACTGCATGCCATGAAAACTGTGGTGAAACCCGTCAGCATGTTAATGGCCCGGTTTTTATGGGTCGTGTCGCGGATAATGATCTCGGGTTTGATCGACATTGCAACAAAAATCAAGCCCGCCAGCGCCGCCGCACCGCCGCCTACCATCACAAAAAAGTTGTTCCATTGCTCCGGCATCGATGGCTCATCCGTCCGACTCTTTATAACAGAGGATCGAACTTGCTGACCCACCGGCTCACTAACTCACCCCATGCCCCATCCTTTCCGCGTCCTCGGCGGAAAGAGTAAGACCAGCTCCGCCAACCCCGCTAACTTCGCCAAGCCCCAAAAACAAAGCGGGAGAGCGTCCTCACACTCTCCCCGCCCTGAAGAACTTGGCAAAGCACCCTCTTGCAGTGCTGTTTGTCTGACCGCTTTTTGTTTACTTGAACGTGAGGTACAAGCCCAAGCCCGCAAGGCCTGCCCCGGCAGCAACGAAGGTCCCCCCGACCGGCGGCACCAGTCGGCCGTGCCCCTTTGCGAAGACAAAACTGCCAAACGCCAGACACACGGCGCCCCCAACAATCAGCCCTGGATGTGCGTGGTGCTCCTTCTTCTGCGTTGCCGGTTGCACGTTCTGGCTGGCCTCGGCGGTTTGCGCCTGGTCATCCATGATTGCCCTCAGGTCAAGAGGCGCGGCCACGCTGGCCGACTCGCTTGATGCATTTGGCGCCTCCGGCAACCCGCTTGCCTGAACCGGCGCGGAGCTCTCCGTTCCCGCCTGGGGCGCAGCCTGAGCTACTGGCGCCGCTGCCGCGGGTTGCGCATCCGCTTCCCGGAAGATCGGGCCCTGAGCTTGCATCTGGCCGGCAGTGAAGACAACCGTTACGCCAAGCGCCACCAGCCGGATGGGCACGCCGCGAAGACCAAACCTGTCCCGCAACCGCGTTGCGGACGAGACGAGCTGCATTTTCATGGGGAGACCTCCTGGGTTGGATTTTGAAAGCCGGGAGCGCGGCCCTCCCCCAACCTTGTCGAACCCCGCTCCCTTTTTTGGCTCTCATCCCTAGTTGCGCAGTCCATCCAAAAAGGAGCTCAACTTTTCAAAAAATATTTTTGGCCCCTGCTTCCCTACCCCTCAATCCCGGCTTTCCCCTTCCCGGCTCCCTGTCCCTTTACACTCATTTCAGCGCCACATCCGTCTCCAAGGACCCCTCCACTTTGAGAAGAATCGCTCCCATCTTCGTCGCTGTCCTGGCTGCCGGAACGGCAGTCCCTCTCCATTTGGCCGCCCAGGCGCCGCCCCCTCCCGCGCCGGATACGCTCCAAGACCGCCGCCAGGCCCTCAACGATCTCTTCCACGAATACTGGGAAGACACGCTGAAGCACGACCCTGAATTCGCTTCCTCCATCGGCGACAAACGCTACAACGATCAGATCAGCGATTACTCGGTGGCCGCCATCAACGACACGCTGGCTCGGGAACAGCGGTTCCTCCTGCGTCTTGCCGCCATCGATCCCACCGGCTTCACTGACCAGGAAACGATCAGCCAGCAGTTGCTTATCCGTCGCTTCGAACAGGACGAAGAGGCCGCCGCGTTCAAGGAGTGGGAGATGCCGGTCAACCAGATGGGCGGCATCTACTCTGAATATCCGCGGCTGGTTGCCGAACTCAGCTTCGACACCGTCAAGGATTACGACGACTGGATCGCCCGCCTGCACGCCCTCCCGCAGGCCTTCGAGCAGGTCACCACCAACATGTCCATCGGCATGGACGACCACCGCGTCCCGCCCAAATATCTGCTCCAAAAAACGCTGGAGCAGGTGAAGCAGCTGGCCGGCCAGAAGCCCGAGGACTCGCCCCTCGCCCTTCCCCTCAAGAAGTTTCCCGCCTCCATCCCGGCGCCGGAGCAGGAGCGCATCAAAACCGAGATGCTGGCTGCCATCTCCAAAGAAGTGCTGCCCGCCTACCAGCGCTTTGCCCGCTTCCTCGAGGTAAGTTATGTTCCCGCCGGTCGCGACAAGCCCGGCGTCGACGCCCTGCCCGATGGAGCGAAGTTCTACCAGTTCCTTATCAAGCGCACCACCACCATCGGCCTCACCGCGGCGCAGATTCATCAGATCGGCCTCGATGAAGTGGCCAAAGACGAGGCCCAGATGCTGCTGATCGCGCAGAAGCTCGGATTTAGAGACTTGACCGGCTTTCGCGCCAGTCTCAAGACCGATCCCAAGATGCATCCAGCCTCTGCTGACGCCCTGCTCTATACTTACCGCGGCTATTTGAAGCCCATGCAGGCCAAGCTGCCCGAGCTCTTCGGCCGGTTGCCCAGGGCTTCGTTTGAAGTGGTCCCGGTTCCCGATTACATCGCCAAAACCTCGGCTCCCGCCTATTACGAGGCCGGCACCCCCGACGGCAGCCGGCCCGGGCGCCTGTTTATTGATACCTACGACGCCACTGACCGCAACCTGTACGCGGTCGAAGACATCGCCTACCACGAAGGCATTCCCGGCCACCATCTGCAGATTTCCATTGCGCAGGAGCTCACCGATATTCCCGAATTTCGTAAATATGGCCACTACACCGCCTTCACAGAAGGTTGGGGGCTCTATGCTGAGCGCCTTGGCAAGGATGTGGGCTTTTACCAGGACCCCTACTCCGATTACGGCCGCCTCGAGGCCGACATCTGGCGCGCCAT
>JASHYS010000177.1 GCA_030042915.1 Acidobacteriaceae bacterium | reverse complement strand
TCTCGCAGCCATTTTTTTCGGCCATTTCGCGGGCGATGGTCACGATCTCAATGTCAGGCGAATAGCCGCGCGGCGTGGCCACGGTGACGTTGGCGCCGAGTTGCGCGCCGGTGAGCATCAGCGAGTGGCACACGTTGTTGCCATCGCCGACGTAGGTAAAGTTGAGGCCCGCAGCCGTGCCGAAGTGCTCTTCGAGGGTCATGAAATCGGCCAGCGCCTGGCACGGGTGTTCGAAATCGGAGAGGGCATTGATGACGGGCACACTGGAGTTGGCCGCCATGTCGGTCACGGTGTCGTGCGCGTAGGTGCGCAAGACGATCACATCAACCCAGCGCTCCAGGTTGCGCGCCACGTCGGCGATGGTCTCGCGTTCGCCGAGCGGAGAACTGGTCTGGTCGACGAAGATGGCGTTGCCGCCCATGGTGTTGATGCCGGTCTCGAAGGCGAGCCGCGTGCGCAGGCTGGCCTTTTCGAACATCAGCACCATCTGCCTGGCGTCGAGCGCGTGCCGGTACTCGCGCGGATTGCGCTTGACGTCGTGGCCGAGCTTGAGAATGGCGCGCACTTCGGCGCTGGAGAGATCGGCAATGGAACAGAGATCCTCTCCTGCCATGCGCGCGGCGGCGGCAAGCACGTCAGGGTCCTTCTGCACTTGAATGGCAGGGCCCTTGCGTTCGAGGGTCGCGCGACTAGACATGTTGGTGTCCTCCAGAGGGCCGGGCAGCAGCGTGCGCGGCGGAGTGTTCGGTAAAGATTTCATCGAGCGCGGCGATGGCGGTGTCGACATGCGACCGCTCAAGAATGTACGGCGGCAGGAAACGCAGCACGGTGTCGCTGGTGCAGTTGATGACGATGCGGCGCTTCAGCACTTCAGCGACAGTGAGCTTGGCGAGCTCGGCCGAGTCGAGTTCGGCGGCGAGCATCAGGCCCTTGCCGCGCACATCGACGATCGTCTCGTGGCGCGCGGCCAGCCAGCGCAGGCGATCCTGAAAGTAATCGCCGACTTGGGTCGCGTGGCCGAGCAGGCCTTCTTTCTCGATGGTGTCGATCACGGCGATGCCGACGGCGCAAGCCAGCGGTCCGCCGCCGAAGGTGGTACCGTGCATGCCGGCGTGAATCACGCGCGAGACTTCCTCGGTACACAAAACTGCTCCCAGAGGAAGCCCGCCGGCCAGCGGCTTGGCCAGCGTCGTTACGTCGGGCGGAATTCCGTAGTGCTGATAGGCAAACCACTTGCCGGTGCGGCCCATGCCGGCCTGAATCTCGTCAATGATGAGCAGCGCGCCGGTGGAGTGAGCCAAAGCGCGCGCTTCGGCGAGGAATTCCTGAGTGAGAGGACGAATGCCGCTCTCGCCCTGAATGGCTTCGACGAGGATGGCGCAGACTTCGTTCGAGAATTTTGCGCGCAGGTCAGCGACGTCGTTGAAGCGGACGAACTCGACGCCGGGAACGACGGGCGCGAAGGGCTCGCGGTACTTGGCCTTGTAGGTGGTCGACATGGAGCCGAAGGTGCGGCCATGAAAGCTTTGTTCGAGGGCGAGAAACTTTGTACCGATCTGCGCGCCCTCGCTGCGCTTGAGCCCGGCATAGGCGCGCGCCAGCTTGAGAGCGCCTTCCCAGGCTTCAGTGCCGGTGTTGGCGAAGAAAGCGCGGTCGAGGCCGGAGCGCTCGGTGAGCCGCATGGCCAGTTCTGCCTGGCCCTCGTGATAGAAGAGGTTCGAGATGTGGATGAGCGCGCGGCTCTGGCGCGCGATGGTGTCGACAACGGCGGGATGATTGTAGCCGAGCGCGTTGACCCCGATGCCGCTGAGCAGGTCGAGGTACTTGGCGCCGTTCTCGTCCTGGATGTAAACCCCTTCACCGCCTACGAACAGGATGGGGCTGCGCTCGTAGGTGGAGAGCAGCAGCTTGGCTTCGGCGGCGCGTATCTGATCGAGCTTGGTCATCGTTTGGTGCAACCTCCGTAGTTCCCTCAGGGGCTGAAGCCCCGATTCTGTTTTTGCGCCTTTACGGCGCGAGTAAACTCGTGCCCTGATACAAACGTCGCCTACGGCGTGTACTACCGCCAAAGTGGGTCCCCTTCGCCGCGAATCAAAGCGCTGGTCTTCATGCCACCATCACTTCAGTTCCGTGCGCCACGCGCGAGCTGCATAAGTCGGGCAGGGAAGCGGCAGCTTCAGCGGGCAGAATACGTACGCGTTTGACGCCATTCAACAGCGCTTCGCGGCAGGCTCCCAGCTTGGGCAGCATGCCGCCGGAGATGATGGCGCTCTTGGCCATCTCGGCAATCTGGTCGATGGAAAGCCAGCGCAGGACTTCGCCGTCGGCTCCCTTGACGCCGGGAACATCGGTAAGAAAGACGAGGGCGTCGGCATGGCATGCGACCGCGCAGGCCGCGGCCATCTCGTCGGCGTTGATGTTGTAATACTCGCCGTCAAACCCCAGCGCCATGGAACAGATCACGGGCACGCCGTTCAATTGCCAGATGGATTCGATCCAGCGCGGGTCGCTGGCGGCAATTTCGCCGACAAAGCCGAGATCGGGCGCAGTGCGCTTTTTGCGCGCGCGGAAGAGGAGGCCATCGCCGCCCGAGAGGCCCATGGCGGGCTGGCCAAGTGCGCCGAGCGCAGCGACCAGTTCTTTGTTGACGCGGCCGGCGAAAACCATGAGCGCGGCATCGCGGGTTTCGGCGTCGGTGACGCGCAGGCCGTCAATGAACTCGCTTTGCTTGCCCAGGGCTTTGAGGGTACGCGTGAGCTGCATGCCGCCGCCGTGGACGACGGCGACCTGGTTGCCATCGCGCACGAGATCGGCAATCGCCCGCATGGAGCCTGCGAGCAGAGCCGGAGTCTCGAGACCGGCGCCGCCGAGTTTGATGACGTACTTCATGCGTGGTCCCCCGCAGCGCGATTCATGCCAGACCCTCCGACTCGGGCCAGCCGAGCATCACGTTCATGTTTTGCACGGCCTGGCCGGCCGCACCTTTGAGCAGATTGTCGAGACAACTCACCAGGACGGCGCGACGGCCGCCGGCGTCGAGCTGGAAACCGATGTCGGCGTAGCTGGTGCGCACCGAGTATTGAATTTGCGGGAGCGACTTTTCGAAGATCCGCACCAGCGGGCTGCCCATGAAGAATTCGCGGTAGATTTTGAGCATGCCCGGGTGGGTTTGCGGCTCCTTGAAGCGCACGTAGATCGTGGAGAGAATGCCGCGGGGAATGGGCAGCAGGTGCGGCGTAAACACAATCTCGCCGGACTTGATGCCGATCTGTTCGAGCAGCTCGCCGGTGTGGCGATGCGCAAAGACTCCATAAGCGGAGA
>JASHYS010000176.1 GCA_030042915.1 Acidobacteriaceae bacterium | reverse complement strand
GTGGTTGCCCCCACCACCGCGGTCCCGATCAGCACCGGCTTGGCTGAAGCCTTGAAGGTGTTGCCGGCTCCATCGTTGGCTTCGAGCAAATGCTTGGCGCGCTCGAACTTCACATCAATGTTGTACTCCTTCTTCAACTCGCCCTCGATGCCGGGTATGGTTTCAATCAGCGACAACTCGTAGATTGACTGCGCATTGTCGGTCACCGGTCCGTAGGAATCTACGGCAATCGTCACCGGGCCCATGCCCAGGAAGCCGAACGCAACCAGTCCGAACGCAAACACTGCCGGAGCCAGCATCAAACTCGCCATCGCCAGGCCGGTACTGAAGTAGTAACCCAGCGCCATCAATGCAACCATGCTGAATCCGAGCCAGTAAGCCGAAAAATTTCCGGCCACAAATCCCGACAGGATCCCTAGCGATGCGCCGCCTTCCTGCGCCGATTTCACCACTTCTTTCACGTGGCCGGAGTTGGTTGAGGTAAAAACCTTGACCAGTTCGGGAATGATCGCGCCCGCCAGGGTTCCGCACGAGATGATCGAGGCCAGCTTCCACCAGATCGTTCCATCGCCAAGAGTGGGAATCATGTAGTAGGAGACGATGTAAGTCAAAATGATGGAAACGATCGACGTAATCCACACCAGCGAGGTCAATGGCGTCTCGAAGTCCATTTCGTCCGAGTTGCCGTACTTGGCGTGAGCAATGGCGCCATTGATAAAGTACGCGGCTGAGCTCGATACCAGCATGGCCACACGCATCACGAAGATCCACACCAGCAGTTGCACTTGTGTGGTGGGATCCTTCACGGCCAGCAGAATAAATGTGATCAGAGCCACGCCGGTTACGCCGTAGGTCTCGAAGCCGTCCGCGCTCGGGCCCACTGAGTCGCCCGCGTTATCGCCCGTGCAGTCGGCAATCACGCCCGGGTTGCGCGCGTCGTCTTCCTTGATCTTGAATACGATCTTCATCAGGTCCGAGCCGATGTCGGCAATCTTGGTGAAGATGCCGCCGGCGATGCGCAACGCCGCCGCGCCCAGCGATTCACCAATCGCAAATCCAATAAAGCATGGGCCCGCGTACTCGCGCGGCACGAACAGAAGGATGCAAAGCATGATCAACAGCTCAACCGAGATCAGCGCCATGCCGATGCTCATGCCCGCCTTGAGTGGAATCGCAAACACCGGATACGGTTTGCCGCGCAAACCGGCAAACGCCGTCCGCGAGTTGGCAAATGTGTTCACGCGGATGCCGAACCACGCCACGCCGTAACTGCCCAGAATCCCGATGACGCTAAACGCTATGATGATCGGCAATGTGACATAAATCGGCTTCCCCGGCACCGGCGCCAGAACCCCGAAATACAGCGCGATGATGACCGCGATGAAAACCCAAAGCAGCGCCAGGAACTTGCCTTGGGTGATCAGATACGTTTTGCACGTCTCATAGATCAGTTCCGACATCTCGCGCATGCTGCGATGGACGGGAAGATTCTTCAGTTGCGTATAGATCACCAGCCCGAACAACCAGCCGCCCACGCAGAACAGCAATCCGATCATCAGCAGAGCGTGCCCGTTCATGCCGAAGAAATTCACGCTCCGCAAATCCGGAAGCACCAGGTTGGCTTCGCCGCCGCCTCCGTGTTCCGCCTGCGCATGGGCCAACGCAGGAAGCAGCAGCCCCATAACGGCCGCCATCTTCATGCTTTGCCTCTTCAAAAGGGCCAAAAGCTTCGTAGTGTCCCACGCGGTGACCCGGCCGGAAAAAACCGCCGCGAAAAAGAGAGAAAGTACGCCCCCGCCGAGCAAAAACTCCACACCATTCGTTACTGTCACATCTCCTCCTGATTCTCAGGGTTTTCTTGAAGCCGCGCGAGCCAGGGCCCGCTCACTTTTCTCGGATTCATTGAAGGCGAGGCCTATCCAGTTGAGTGGCTACTCACAAATCTAATCTCCACTCTGCGCACCGTCGCTGACCATGATGTCGTGAAAAACTCGTTGCGACGGATCATCCGACGGACCCACCGCCAACCGGAAGGCTATCATCCAGATACGGGCCTGTCGAGTGATAGGTATCACCGGCTGGTCACGGCCACAACCTGAATTGGATGCAGTCCCGATTCGGGGCGGGTAAAGCACTGGTGAGAAGCGCATCCGATCGTGAAATCTCACGCGCGCTCGTCCCGTGCAGGCTGCAGAAAAACCGGGCTCAGGCGATCACGACGCCTCCAGGCATCCATCCTGCCGGCGCCTATCCTCACCCTCAGCACGCCGAGCGGGGATTGACCGTTTGCCTCTCGACGCATTGGAGAAATCTCATGCCCAAAGCAAAAAGCTCTTCCGGCAAGGCCCGCATCAGCGGCCGCAACCAGCTTCTCGGCAAGATCGTTGAAGTCGCCATCGAAGGCCTCCTGGCCAAAGTCGTCCTCTCCATCGGCAACCAGCGTGTTACCGCTATCATCACCTCTGACGCAGCCCGCGAACTTGCGCTGAAAAAAGGCGACTCGGCCGTCGCCCTCATCAAGGCCACTGAAGTCATGATCGCCCGCCCGTAGAGCCGAGAAAAGGCACTACGGGTTAGAACCGCTGGCCGGGGAGCCCGGCGTCCGTATTCCCTAATCCCTAATCCCTGTTCCCTGCTTTATTCCACCGGTACCTCAATGCTGTCGTCAGGCAACACATCTCTCATTCTCGGATCGCTGGGATCGCGCTCCTGCCCGCCCGGCAAGGGATGGAGCTTGAACAGCACCAGCAGGTCGCGGTCCGGATCGTCGAATGCGCCATAGCTGGCCACCTGCTCCAGCGCGAAATGCGCGTGCAGATCCTGCAGTATGGCGGGATCGAGATCGTTCCACGAAGCATACCAGCCGGGTTGATAGCTGGCTAGTTTGGGCGCCAGGTCTTCGGTCCCCAGCTCGTCGCAAATCCCCGGTAGGCCGGTGATCAGCGTGATCTCATCGTCGCTGATCGAAACCAGCAGCCGCTTCCCGTTGGGATGCGCATCAATATACTGTGCCATCTGCGCGGTCGCATTCACAAACGTGTACTCCGGGTGCGTTGCGTAGCGGATGGTCTGCGCTCCGTGCACTCCCGCCGCCACCAGAGCAGCGGCGCCCGCAACCCAGCCTGCCTTCCGCACCCATCCAGCCTGGCTAACCAGCGCCTGCACCCCCAGCGCTACCACAAAATAGAGAAAAAATGCAGGCACCGCGTAATAGCGCGGCTGGGGATGGTTCCGTACCGCCATAAACATCACGAATCCCGCTATCGCCCAGATCGACGCGCCAAACACCGGATTACGCCGGAGCTCGCTTGCCCATACAGTTCGCCACGCAATCACCGAGCCTAGCGCGATCGTGCCTGCCAGCCAGACCAGGCTGTGATCTACCCACAGAAGCCCATGAAGCGACCACCACAATGCCGGCAATTGCCAATATCGTTCCGTCGGCATTGGATATTGGTTGGCGATGTAAAAGTACTTGTAGTCGTTCAGCAGCCCCAGCCCGCGAATCAACACCATCCACGCGCCATAGACCGCGCCTGCAGCGCACGCGGCAGCCAGCGCACAGCGCACTGCCAGCTTGCGCTCGCTCTTCAGCGGCTGCACCATAGCCCACAACACCGCCGGCGCCAGAAAAAGTGCCGACAGCTTAGTCAGCGCCATCAGCGCAAACACTGCGCCCACGCCAACCGAACCCGCCACTGGTTTCGTCATTCCCTTCAGCCGCACCGCCAGGTTTACTGCCACCAACGTCAGAGTCGTTTCCATCGGCTCCAGAATCGCCAACCGGCTGAAGGAGTAGAGAAACGGGCTGGTCATCAGCAGCGTCACGCCCAGCAGCGCCATCCAGCGCGCTCCCTGGTGCGGGCCTCGGTGGCGCAGCAGCACGTAGCTCAACACCGCGCTCGTCACGAAGCACGCCACCGCAAGCGCTCGCGCCGCTTCCACCTTCACCCCCGTGAAGGAGAACAGCACCCACTCCGCAAACGGCCACACCGGAAAAATGACTGCCGGATTAAAGTCCCCCGGCAGATACCAATTCCCCAATAGGTGCGCACGGATCGCCGCATTCCCATACCAGCCCTCGTCCGTATACTTCGCCCAATCGAACGCCCATGGCGAGTGGTTGGGGAAGTCTGCGCGCAAGTGCCAGGCGTGCAACACCGCCAGGCCGATGAGCACCAGCAGCCATATTGCGTAGCCCCATCGCCGCAGTTGTTCCTTCGCCACACTCACTCTCCGATTTTCCTTGAACCCGCATCTCTTTGAGCGCCTGCATCCGGGAAGCATCGCGAACACGCGCTCGCGTGCTAGCTCCACCGACTCCGCTCGCCTTGCGATTCTTTTCAGAACCAGCAGAACAGCGGGAAAAATTGCTCCGATGCGAGTCCCCTGAGTATATCTCGCCCCAACGAGGCTTCTCCTCGCCCTAGCCCCTCAGTCCCTTAGCCCCTTAGTCCCTAATCCCTGACCCCTAATCCCTGCTTTCATTCATGTTTTCCCCCTTCACGCCGATGAACCCGGTGAAGGAACGGCACACCCTTGCTCGGAGGCGAGGCACGTTGACACCGATGCATAACCCGGCGCACTCCCACAATCAGCCCAACGGCTCCGGGCTTACGCTCGTGGGCGTGGACGCCTCTCCTGCCGTTGTTGAGATCGTCGGCGTCAGCGCGGCGTGGCGCAAGCTGCTCATGCAGGCCGACATGGCCGCCCCGCATCTGCAGGTTGCCGCCATTGAGGGTGAGCATGGAACCGGCAAGTATACCCTCGCCCGCTATCTCTTCAATCGGTCCCCGCTCGCGTCGACCACCTTCCAGCGCCGCGACGCTCGCGAGTGGCTGGCCACCGACGCCGACCCTGCCGCCCTCGCCGGCTTCACCTATCTTGATCGCGTCGACCTGCTCGCCCCTCCCGGCCAGGGACTGCTCCTGGGTGTCCTTAAAAACCTCCAGGATCGTCCTCCGGGCCGTGCCGTCGTCCTCGCTTCTTCGCAAACCTCGTTGCGGCAGATGGCAGGCCAGGGCCTCCTGCTTCCCGATCTCGCTTTCCGCCTTACCGCCATCCGCTTTGCTATCCCTCCGTTGCGCCAACGCCGCGAAGACATTGCCCCACTCGGTCAATTCCTCCTCGACCGCATCTGCGCGCGCTACCAGCAGCGCCCTGTCGTCCTGGGCCCAGGCACGCTCGCTCGTCTACTGCAGCACACCTGGCCGGGCAACGTGCGCGAACTCGCCAGCGTTCTTGAAGCCGCCTTGCTCGAATCCGAAAACTGCGTCATCCGTCCCGTTGATCTCGCCTTGCCCGACGGCCCTGTCGCACTCCTGGCCGCACCAGGCGTGCAACCCACCGTAGTTCCAGGCGCACAGTTCACCGGCCTCGATCCCACATCCGCCGCTCCCCCAGCCGACCTGTCTCTCGACGCCATGATTCGCCAGCACGTGCAGTACGTCCTCGACCTCAACCGGGGAAACAAGCTCCGCGCCGCTCGTCAGCTTGCCATCAGCCGCTCCACTCTCTACCGCATCCTCGCCAACGAGAACCTCCTTTCGCGCTAGCCCGCTCTGCGGACTTGTGCCCTACCCGCCTTCTGCGCAACAAAAAAAGGCCCCACCAAAGGGGCCTTCGCTGACTTGCTAACTCGCTGCCTTCATTGGTTGGCCGGTGTTACCCCCACAATTGCGCAATCCGCACTCTGGGCGCCCTGCTGCACCGGCCCGATCGGGAATGACGGAAGATTCGTGCTCTGCCCCGGCCCCAGCGGCCCGTTCAGCATGGTCTGAAATATCGACGCTTGTATGATGTTCCTGTTGGCATCAACCTGCGCACAATCCATCGTCGCCGCCTGAACGGTCACATTCGAGCCATTCGTCCACGTTGCCGCCGGCATCACAACCGTCCCATTCTGCACCTGCGGGCCACAGCCCGCCTGCGCACAGCTCAATCTCTGCGCTTGCACCAGAGGACTGTTTTGTCCTTGCCCCCCCTGGCCTTGCGGCCCTTGCTGACCCGGCTGCCCTTGCGGACCGGGCTGCGTCTGCGGCCCAGGCTGCGCCTGCGGGCCCGGCTGCGTTTGCGGACCAGGCTGCGTTTGCGGACCAGGCTGCGCCTGTGGTCCGGGCTGCGCCTGTGGCCCGGGCTGGCCGGTTGGTGCGGGACCTGGTTGGTTCGTCGGTGCCGGAGCCGGCTGCGTCTGGGCCTGCTGCTGGCTCGGCTTGTAGTAGTGGGTGTAATAGTAGTAGCCCCCTCCGGCCGCCGCGGCGAGAACGAGCAGCCAGACCAGGCCGTGGCCCTTCGCCGGCGCCGCCGC
>JASHYS010000175.1 GCA_030042915.1 Acidobacteriaceae bacterium | reverse complement strand
TACAGCGCATCGGGATCGGCCTGGCACGCTTCGGCCAATTGATCGGCGCTGCGTGATTGGTCTCCAAGGGCATCGGCGATGCCGAGGCGCGCCGCCGCACACAGCACGCGGCTGCGCGCGTACGACATTGCCATCTGCAAGAGTGCGGCATTGGAAGTCACATTGCCGATGCCGCCATTTGACTGATCCATGAGGGCCCCGCAAACCCGGCGCAAGAATATCAGAGCAATCGGTGCGGGGAACAGCCAATAGGCGATTGCAACTCATTCGGGGAACTTTTCATCGGCGGCGAATTTGCCTGCCTCGGCGGCCATCGCAACCAACCATTTCCACGCCGGCAGCAATCTAAGGTCGTGGAAAGGATACGTCAATACCTCCGGGCCCACTGCTCGAACCAGGAGCTACAATAGGGCCGATCAAGGAGCGAACCATGAGCAAGCAGGATTTCACCACTTCGTTTACGGTCGAGCAATCTCCTAAGGAGGTGTTCGCGGCGATTAACAACGTGCGGGGCTGGTGGTCGGGAGAGATCGAGGGCAATTCTGCGAAATTGGGCGACGAGTTCACCTACCGTTACAGGAGCTTCCACAGTTCAAAACAAAAGGTCACGGAATTGGTCCCGGGGAAAAGGGTCGTATGGCACGTGACGGACGCCGACTTGAGCTCTTTCAAGAAAAAAGATGAGTGGATCGGCACTGACATTATTTTTGAGATCGCCGGCAAGGGCGGCAAGACCGAGGTGCAGTTTACGCATGCCGGGCTGGTGCCAGCATTTCAGTGTTTTGGAGATTGCTCGGGCGCATGGGGCGTACTGGTGGGAGGCAACCTGCGAAAGCTGATTACCACAGGCAAGAATCAGCCCGACGCGTTCGCGTAAGAGCCGGGCCCACCCCGCGTGGTCACTGCGACGGAACTGCCACGGCCAGGTATGCCGGATCGCTCATGGTGTAAGGCGAGCCTGGCGCCTCAGTGGCTCCCGAACTGGAGATGTTGAACACGTGAAGACTTCCCGGCGCCGTCGATCCAGGTGACGTCCAGGTGGTCGCATACAGATGGTTGCTGTTGTCCCACGCCACCGATGTTGTCGGTGGTCAGCATACCGGTGAAGCTGGTCAGCGAGCTTCCACCGTTAAAGTTGAAGATCTGCAGCCCGCCAATCCCTCCCACGGCAAGCAGCGTGCCCGACGGTGACGCCTCAAGAGCCAAAGGTGTCGTAATACTGGTCGAGGGCATGGTCGTGTTGGCGTTACAGTTTTGTTTCGTCCAGGTGAATTCGCACGCGCTGCTGCCGATGGTGAAATCTTCTGTGCTATGCGGTTTGCCAGTGCTCGGGAGAGAGTGTGACAGTGGCGCAGCCGAAGGTGTAATTGAACCAGGCGTGTTCAGTGTTGGGCGTGGCGAAAAAGCCCTCCAGATTGAGGCCGGCAGCGATGCGCGTGATGAACGCGCGCGAGCCATAGAAAAGTGTGAAGAAGCTGTCCCAATCGACAGTGAACAGGAAGGAATGATCGGGCGCGAGGAGGGTTCCGCGGATGGGAAACGGAACGGAGCGGCCGGCGAGATCGGCGATAGCGATACGCGCGACAAGGTCGGAAGCGGGGAATTCGGGAACGAAGATGAGTTCTTTGGCGCCGGCGGCGATGAAGGCATGGAGAAAGCCGGATTGAAGAAGCGGCTCGAAGCGGCCTTCCACAGGCATCCAGATGGCATGGGATTCGAGGAAGCGCTGGAGCTCGTCGCGGCCGGCGGGGTCGGCGAGGTGGCCGGCTAGTGAGCCAATCGAAGTGAGGAGTGCCTGGTTGATGCGCGCACACGAAGAAAGATGGGTTTGCGCCGCAATTTCAGACCATGGGCACTTGGCGCCCTGGTCGAGGATTTGCGCGTCGTCGGGATAACGCTGCGTGGCTGCCCAGGCGAGTGAGCCGGGAACCCGCACGAAAGGATGCAGAACGATGAAGGCGGATTCGAAGACGCCATCGTAGGCTTCGACAAGCGGAACGCTGTAGGGAGGGTAAGTGAACTGCTGGGGGTCCACGAGGGGGGAGAATAACTCAGATGCGGATGCGAGGTCGGTGTCCGGCGTCACGCCGAAGCAGCGAACAGCCAAGGATGGTAGTTTTTGAGCTACGGACAAATTGAAGGTGGAGAGCGCGTGAACAAGCAGATGCTGGCTCGACTTTTGCGGCAGCAGATCATTTACATCGTCCTTTCGGCGGCGCTGTGGCTGGTCTTCTGGGCCCTGGGAATACCAAACCGTCCGCTGATCGTGCTGCTGTATACGTTGTGCGTCGGGAACCTGATCTCGATCTGCGTCCCGTGGTTCGAGCCGCTCTGGGAAAAGCGGGCCTTCCCTTACGATTTGCTGGTCTATCTGCCTATTCTGGCGGTGGTCACAGTGCCGGTATACCTGTTGACCACGGTCATCGTGTGGCTGCTGGCTTTGCGCGCGGATACAACGCTTTTTCAGCTGCTCAGCGCGTGGAAGTTTCCGGCCGTGGCTACATTCACTTTCGGAATCTCCTTTTTCGTAAGCCAAAGAACAAAGGAACGGTTGGAGCGGCGCAACGTGGAGCTGGAACAAACCGTTGAGCACCGTGGAGCGCAAATTGCGATGCAGGAGCAGGAACTGGAGCGCGCCCGTGAGATCCAGAGTTCGCTGCTGCCCAAAGAAATTCCGCAGCTCGCCGGGTTTGAGGTGAACGGAGCGTGGCAGCCGGCGCGCACGGTGAGCGGAGACTACTACGATGTGCTTGCGCTGGGGCCGCGGCGGCTGGGCATCTGCATCGCCGACGTGGCCGGCAAGGGTGTGTCGGCGGCGCTGCTGATGGCCAACGTGCAAGCAGCGGTGCGGGCTTTTGCAGGCAGCTCAGAGAGCCCTGCGCAGATGTGCGCCAAAGTGAACGCCTTGTTGCACGAGAATGTGGCGACAGGAAAATTCGTGACCTTTCTCTACGGAGTTCTCGATGCGGAGAATCGGACATTCCAGTTCAGCAACGCCGGGCATCTGCCGCCGATTTTGTTTTCGGGCGGCGAAGCCAGGATTCTTGCGGGCGGAGGGGCTGTGCTGGGTGTGTTTCCGTCGTGGAGCTACGAGGATACAGTGATCGAACTGAAGACCGGCGACCGGCTGCTGCTTTTCACCGATGGAATTACCGAAGCCGCTGACGCGAGCGGCCGGGAGTTTGAAGAGGCGGGGATTGCAGAGTTTGTGAAGGCCAACCCGGGGCTGGGAGCGAAGGAGCTGAATAAGCGCCTGCTCCAGCGCGTGACGGAGTTCTGCCATGCGCAATTCCACGACGACGCCACCGTGCTGGTGATTGCGGCGCTTTGATGGGGAAAGTGAGCGGGGACGGGCAGCGGGTACCAGATAGCGGGCGGGAATCGGGCCGGCATGGGACGTTACGAGTGGATTACAGGGCGCTTGCCAGCGGACGGCAAAGCATGACAACCTTTTAGTACGTGCGAATTTTGCGCGAACCAAGGAGTGTGTGAGATCCCCATGCCCATCCAAACCACTGAGAAGATCTGGCATAACGGCAACCTGATTCCCTGGGAACAGGCAACCATCCACGTGATGAGTCATGTGGTGCATTATGGCTCGAGCGTGTTTGAGGGAGTTCGCTGCTACGGGCAGCCGCATGGATCCGCGGTGTTTCGCCTGCCGGAGCACATGCAGCGGCTGCTCGACTCGGCCAAGATTTACAGGATGGAGGTGCCGTTCACGCTGGAAGAGCTGTGCGCGGCAGTGGTCGACACCATTGAGGCCAACGGCGTGGCGCCGTGCTATATCCGGCCCATCGTGCTGCGCGGCTACGGCGAAATCGGAGTGAGCCCGAAAGGTTCGCCCATCGAGGTCTATATCGCCAATTATCCATGGGGCAAGTACCTGGCGGTGCATGGCGGCGCCGATGTGTGCATCTCGAGCTGGAACCGCCTGGCGCCCAATACCATGCCGGCGCTGGCCAAGGCGGGTGCCAATTACATGAGCTCGCAACTGATCCGCATGGAGGCCGAGGCCAACGGTTACTCGGAGGGGATCGCGCTGGACGTGAACGGGCTGGTGAGTGAGGGATCGGGCGAGAATGTGTTCATTGTGCGCAACGGCGTGCTGTTTACGCCGCCGCTGGCCAACTCGGCTCTGTCGGGCATAACGCGCGACAGCGTGCTGACCATTGCGCGCCACCTGGGACTGACGGTCACCGAGCAGTCCATTCCGCGCGAGCTGCTTTACATTGCCGACGAAGTGTTCTTCACGGGGACGGCCGCAGAGGTGCAGCCGATCCGCTCGATTGATCGCATCGTGATCGGCGACGGCAAGGACGGCGAGATCACCAGGAAGATTGCCGACGAGTTCTTTGGAATCGCGAATGGGTTGAAGCCGGACCGGTTTGGGTGGCTGACACCCGTGAAGGTGAACGCAAGCGAGGCCGTGACGGCGTAAGAGCAGGGAACAGGCAACAGGAAAGACAAGGCCTTTCGGTGTGAGCCGGAGGGCCTTTGCTTTTCACAACGGTACTTCGGTGTTGCGCGGCGCCGAAGCGTGGACGGTTATCATGAATTTCAGAACTGCGGAGCGAATAGAACAGCTAGAAGCTAACAGCTGAAAGCTTAAGAACCTCCCGGCGTGCAGCACCGGGAGCAAGGACGGGCGCCCAAGTGAAACCCGACATGACCGTTTCGTTTACCGGACTGGATCTGGTGAATCCAATCATCGCCGCCAGCGGCACGTTTGGATACGGCATCGAGTTTGAGGAGATTATTTCGCTGGAGCGCCTGGGCGCCTTTGTCACCAAGGGCATCTCGCTGGAGCCGATGGCGGGCCATCCCGCGCCGCGCATGGTGCAGACCGCGGCGGGCATGCTGAATGCGATTGGGCTGCAGAATGTGGGCGTGGAAGAATATGTGACGCGCAAGCTGCCGCCTATGCAGCGCTACCCGACCTGCCAGGTGATCGTGAACGTGTTCGGATCGACAGTGCGCGATTACGTGGCCGTGCTCGACCGGCTGAACGATGCGGAAGGGATTGCGGCGTACGAATTGAACGTCTCGTGCCCCAACGTGCAGGCGGGTGGAATGACGTTTGGCGCCGACCCGTATTCGCTCGAGGAGCTGGTGGAGCGGGCCAAGCAGGGCTCGATTCGGCCATTGATTGTGAAGCTTTCGCCGAATGTGACGTCGATTGCGCAGATGGCGAAGATTTGTGCCGAAGCAGGCGCCGATGCGGTGAGCGTAGCCAATACTTTCAGGGCCATGGCCATCGACACCGAAGCGCGGCAGGCGAGGCTGACCAATGTGACGGGAGGATTGTCGGGGCCGGCCATCAAGCCGATTGCGCTGCGCATGGTGTATGAATGTGCGCGCGCGGTGGAGATTCCGATTCTGGGCATGGGCGGCATCACCACGCCGGAGGACGTAGTGGAATTCATGCTGGCCGGAGCCACGGCAGTGCAGGTGGGAACGGCCAGCTATGCCGATCCGCGCGCCACCGAGAAGCTCGCCAGCGGGCTGGAATCCTGGTGCAAGAGCCACAACGTGGACAAGGTGAGCAGCCTGACAAGAGCGTTGAAACAACGCAAGGAGTAGCAATAAGACAGGGAGTAGCCAGTAGCCAATAGGGAGTAG
>JASHYS010000174.1 GCA_030042915.1 Acidobacteriaceae bacterium | reverse complement strand
CGTGCGCATCGCCCAGCCGGTGGAAGCGAACGCCGTGTTCATCGAAGCGCCGGAGGAGGTCATGAACTCGCTGAGGGCGCGGGGATGGAGCTTCTACACGTTTATTGGCGGCGCGGCGCGGTTCATGTTTGCGTGGGACAGCGAGCCAAAGCGCGCAGAGGCGCTGGTGAGAGATTTGCGCGAGTGCGCGTCTTCCCACCCTAAACACAGAGAACGTATTTAGGATGGGGCGCCCGATCCTTTTCGATTCGAAGCGAGGAAGTTTCCCAGGTTAGGCGCAAAAACAGAAACGCTCCGAACCCGGGGCACCTCGTGTCCGTGCTATTGCTCAGGTTTTTCCCACTGGCCCGATTGCGCGGAGCGGAAGATGGCCTCGATGACGGCCATGTTGGCGATGGAATCCTCAAGCGGTACGGGGACTTCAGTGTTGTCGCGAATGGCGCGGGCGAAAGCGTCGCCCTGCAAGGTGTATTGATCGGCGGCAGGGAAGGTTTCGGTGGTGATGTCTTTGAAGGTGAGATCGCCGCTGGAGTCGATGAAAAGCCGCGTGGGGCGGTCGTTGGGCAGGTTGAATGGAATTTCGAGCTCGACGCGGCCGCGCGTGCCGAGAAAATGCACGCGCTGGTAGGGAATCATTTGCGTGCTGCAGGTGAACAGGGCGTGGCCGGAGGGGAATTCAAGGAGCGCCGAAGCCAGGCGGTCGGTGCCCAGTGCCGGATCGCGCTCCAGCGTGGCGACCACACGCGAGGGTTCCTGACGGAAGGCGAAGCGCGCAGCTTGGATGCAGTAGCAGCCGATGTCGTAGATGCCGCCGCCGCCCGTCTCAACGCGGTTGCGGATGTTGGCGGGATTGACGTTGAAGTAGCTGAAGTGCACGTTGACAGCGCGCAGCTCGCCCACGCGCCCTTCCGTGAGAAGCTGGCGCACGCGGAGCCACTGCGGAGCGCTGCGGATCATGAAGGCCTCGCAGATTTTGACTCGGGTGCGTGCGCGCACGCCGAGGAGGGTTTTGGCCTCGGCAACCGTCATGCTGAGCGGTTTTTCCAGGAGCACATGCTTGCCGGCCTCGGCGGCCTTCACCGCCCATGGCACGTGAAGCTGATTGGGCAGTGGGTTGTAGATGGCGTCGATCTCGGGGTCGGCGAGCAGCTCCTCATAGGAACCGTAGGCCTTGGGAATGCCCAGCGCCTGCGCGGCGTCGCGCGCTTTTTTAAGGTCGCGCGAGGCGATGGCCGCGACTGTGGTCAGCTCACCGCGCTGCATGGCAGGAATGACTTTCTTGAGGCCGATATTTGCGGTGCTGATCACGCCGAAACGAAGCTTGGTGGACATGGGAGAATGATAGCCCGCTGCTGGGGGACTTGCGGCGAATGGCAGTCAGTTCCGCCCCTCAGGGGCTAAAGCCCTCACTGATGGTTGGCGCTTTTTCGGCACGACTGAAGTCGTGCCGCTTCAAGACTGATTTACGCAACCGGCGGGGACACCATGGCGAGCGCGGCGGCAGCATTGGGCGCGACACGGAGAAGCTGCCGGTTGCGGGCCTCGATAAAACCGCACGCGACAGCGGTGTCGATGAAGTTGAGCAGGCCGTCCCAATAATCTGCGGTATTGACGAGGATGCAGGGCTTGGCGTGGAGGCCGATCTGCGCCCAGGTGACGGCTTCGAGCAGCTCGTCGAGGGTGCCGTAGCCGCCGGGCAGCGCCAGGATGGCGTCGGCGAGCTCATGAATGCGAGCCTTGCGTTCGTGCATGGTGGGCACCAGCTCCAGCCGGGTGAGGCCATTGTGGGCAAGCTCGCGCCCTTTCAGCACGTCGGGCAACACGCCGATGACTTCGCCGCCCGCTGCAAGCGCGGCATCGGCTAGCACGCCCATGAGTCCGCGGCAGGCTCCGCCGTAGACCAGGCCGAGGCCGGCGTGGGCAATCGCGGTCCCGAGAGCGGCGGATTCAGCACGGAAGGCAGGGTTGTTGCCGAGGGCTGAGCCGCAGTAGACCGCGATGCGGCGAACAGGTTGGCTGGTGAGGATCATCGCATTTTCAGAATAGCTGGTGCTCGCCGTCTAGAATCAGGGAGGAGCGAGAAAGCGATGACGGAACTGAGCAGAACGGGGATTTCGCTGGAGCAGGATTTGCTGGCGGGCTTCGACAAACTGATTGCGCGGCGTGGATACAAGAACCGCTCGGAGGCTCTGCGCGACCTGATCCGCGAAGCGCTACTCACGGAAGAGGTGGATTCGAACCAGCCGGTGGTGGGAACGCTCACGCTGGTCTACGACCATCATGTGCCCAACCTGTCACAGAAGCTCACTGAGGTGCAGCATCACGCGGGCGCCATGGTGCTGGCGGCTACGCACGTGCACCTCGATCACCATTATTGCCTCGAGGTGATCATCATGAAGGGGCGAAGCAAGGTGATCCGGGAGACTGCCGATCACATGCTGGCCATGCGCGGCGTGGATCTGGGCAAGCTGGTGCTCACCAACTCGGGTGCGGCGCTGCACGGGGAAGAACACAGCCACGACTAGCGGAGTTGGCGGGGTTAGCGATCAGTCGCCGAATTCGAGCTCGTCGAAGCGGCGCCATTTGTAAACCGCGATGGAAACGATCCAGCTGAGGGCAAAGAGCGCAATGATGAAGTAGCCTAATGTCCCAAAATTGTCGTTGAG
>JASHYS010000173.1 GCA_030042915.1 Acidobacteriaceae bacterium | reverse complement strand
CGCTCGGTGATGCCGAATTTCTGAAAAAAATAACGCCGATGGCTTAAAGTCGGGGAAGTTTCCGGGTGCGTCATCGTAATCCCAGTGTACGCCGCACGCGTCTTACTCGTTGAAGCACTCGATTTCGGTATCGGCCGCGCCGGCCTCCCACTTTTGTTGCACTTGGGGCACCGGCGGTGTGAGACGTCGTGAGCCGGAAACAAACCTCGTGCTAGGATGCTCCCTATGAAGAAGTTTCTTGCTGTTGTATTGCTGCTGGTGGCGTTTTCTGGAACGGCGTTTGCCGCTGGAAATCACCATCATCACCATCATCACCACCATCACCACGCTCACTAGGCCTGGGGCCGCGGTTCTTCCCTGCAAGTCACAAGGGCCCTCGCCGTCCATCGAGCGGTTGACGTGTATTTGCATCGGCCCGGTTGCTCACTGGGTACCAGAGTCACGTGGGCTCTCGGTTTGCGAGCGGGATCGATGGTAGATTCGAATCATGAAGAAGCTTCTGGCAGCGGTTCTGATGTTGACGGCTTTTGCAAGCCCGGTGTGCGCCGCCAGGAAGCATCCCAAGCAGGCTCATCAGAAATTCAATTACCGCTACCACAAACCCAAATTCAAAGCCAACGTGCATAAACAGAGGCAGCACACGAACTCGCATAAAGTTCAATCTCACAACAGGTAGCTGGATCGCCGCACATCCCCGTTCAGCCGCGCGGCCCGAACGCTCCCTTTTGAATCCTCTCCGCTCGATTCCAATCTGACGCCCCTCCATTTAAGATTCTTTCCATGCCCCAACAAGACGATCTGCGCTACCCAGTTGGCAAATTCCTGCCGCCCGCGGCCAGCACGCCCGCCATACGTGCGGCGCAAATCGAAACGTTGCGCCGGTTGCCTGAACGGCTGCGCGATTCAGTGTCTGGACTCAACGACGCTCAGCTCGATACGCCCTACCGGGATGGCGGCTGGACCGTGCGCCAGGTGGTGCATCATTTTGCCGACAGCCACGCCAACTCGTATGTCCGCTTCAAGCTGGCGTTGACCGAGGATTGGCCCAACATCAAGCCCTATGACGAGGCCGCGTGGGCGCGATTGCCTGACTCGCGTATACCCATCGAGCCTTCGCTGGATCTTGTCGACGGACTGCACGGGCGCTTCGTCGCGCTTTTGAACGCGATGACGGAAGAGGACTTTCAGCGCGGCTTCAATCATCCCGAGCGGGGACGCATGACGCTTGCCACCAACCTGGCTTTGTACGATTGGCACAGCCGCCACCACACCGCGCACATCACCGGCCTGCGCACGCGCATGGGCTGGTAGAGAACCATATGGGCCCCGGCACGCCATCGCGCCGGCGAGGACGTGTGGGCGGGGGCACAGGCGCTGAAGCCGCCGCGCCCGCCAAACTCGCCGAGATCATCGAATCGTTTCTCGCTGACCACCCGGCGGCTGCGCTGCTCGAAGACGGCCGCGTTCTTTTTGACATGCGCACCGCGCACTACGCGGTCGCAGAGTCGCACGGCCGCTGCCTGCTGCAACTTTGGAGCGACGAGCGCAATCTGGTTCGCACGGTGGTCGACGTCGAGCAGCGCGCGCAATCGCTCCGACTGGCCACGCGGCGCATGGGCGCAGCCAGGCCTCAGCCTCTCGAGCTCGCTCCCACGAGCGACCGCCGCACTCCCAATGCGCGCGAAGCTGCGCGGCGCAACTATGCGCGCCTGCTCGAACGCGTTCTCACGCGCCAGTTCCCCGGTTGCAAGGCCGACGGCTTGCGCACGGCCATGGATCTTGAGCACAGCTTTGGTCCCGCCTACGTTCGCGGCCGCCTGCTCAAAGGAACGGCTGCCGAGGCCGTCATCGGTGTGGGCGCCGCAGAATCGGCGTCCATCATCGACGGCGTGCTCACTCTTGGCATTCTCTGGCTCGACTACTGCCGGCAGCACACTGACGCGCGCCGGCATTTTGGCGGGTTGAAAGTCATCGTGCCCGAGGGAGCGTGGCGGACGTCCGCCGAGCGGATGGCCTGGCTCAATCATGCTGCCGCCGATTTTTCCCTATTCACTCTGGACGAGCGCAGCGAGGAACTCACGCCCGTCGATTTCCGCGACACCGGCAATCTGGACTCGCACCTGGTGCACGCCTTCTCGCCTGCCGCTGCCCTTGAACGCTGCCAATCCGCGATTGACCGCATTCTGGCGCTGGTTCCCGCTGCCGCGCGCAATCGCGTCGAAATCCGCGCCCACTCTCCGACTGATGTCGGCCTTCTCGTTCACGGTCTCGAGTTCGCCCGCGTGCGCCACGGCGCATCGGCCCACTCCTTCGCGCGCGAAAGTGAGATTACCTTCGGGGCCGGCCCGGCTGAAACCCCGCTGACCGAGGAGAACGGGGATCTCTGCAGCGATCTTTTGCGCCGGCTCTTTTTGAGCCGCCACGCCGACGGCGCATCCACCGATCCGCTGTTTCGCATGGCGCCGGAGCGATGGCTTGAATCGCGCCTGCGCACCAACCTGCCTGAGCTGCTTCCCGAGCTGCGCAGCGATCAACTCTACAACCAGGTTCCCGCGCTTTCGAGCGGCGATCGCGGCATGTTGGATTTGCTCGCGCTCGACCGCAACGGCCGGCTCGCGGTGATGGAATTGAAGGCCGACGAAGATCTGCAGCTGCCGCTGCAGGCCCTCGATTACTGGATCAGGGTTCGCGCCCTCAACGCCGACCGCCAGCCTGCGCCGCCCAACGCTGCGCCGCTGTCGGCGTTCGAGCGCAGCGGCTATTTTCCCGACGCTGAGGTCTCTCCCTTGCCGCCGCGCCTCATCCTGGCCGCGCCGGCGCTGCGCATTCATCCCGCCAACGAGCCGGTGTTGCGCTATTTCTCACCCGAAATCGAGTGGGAGCTGATTGCGCTGGCCGAGCACTGGCGCCGCGAGCTGAAAATCGTCTTCCGCAAACGCAGCAGCGATCTTCGATGATCGCGTGCGCGGCTTTCGGTTCCTACGGTTCCCTGCTTTCACGGCTTGGAGGTCAGATCGGGCACCGGCTGCGGCCCGGAAATGTCGACCGGCACCGAAATGTGCTCGAGCACGATCAACCACTTGCCATCGATCTTGCGATAGCAATCGGTCACGCGAACCGTCAGCTGCATGGGTTTGCCATCTGAGGTCGTCCAGGCCACGTGCTGGATGCTGTGGCTCCAGCCCAGCTTGCCGTCGGTGGTGACGCTCAGATCTCTCACCTCGAACTTCACCCATCCGGGCATCGTGGCAAACACGCCTTCCCAATCCTTCTTGTACGCATCCCATCCCGCGTATTGCCGCGGCGGCACCAGATCGAAGACCAGCAACTCATCCCCTGGAACGTACAGCTTCATAATGGCGTTAATGTCTTTGGCGCTCGCCGCCGCCGCGAACTTGTCTTCGAGCGCGCGAATCTGCTGCTCGTCCTTCGACTGCGCCCGAGCCGCCAGCCCTCCGCTGCATGCGCCGGTCAGGGCTACCGCAGCGACCGCACCAAACACGAATCTCCTCATCTTCTTCTCCTCGCTCAACTTGATGGTTTCCTGGTGAACTTGAATTGCTGGGGATGCCTCTCGTATACGGTCCGGCCGGCCGACATGTCAATCAGGAAAACTCTTGCTCTTCTGTTCGTCAATGGAACGGACCGCGCCAACAACCCGGCTTGAATCCGCCCTGCCGCAATCGAGCAGCGGGAGCCCGATGACGGCCCGCCAATTGCCGTAAACTGGTAATGCTATGGCTATTGCAGGCGTTTCTCCGACTATCCAGCTACGTGCGCCCCGGGGCGTGTTTGCCAATGAGCCGTTCACCGACTTCAACGATCCTGAAAATGCGCGTTCCATGCGCCGCGCGCTCGACTATGTGGCGGCGCACCTGGGCGTCGAATACAGCCTGATCATCGGGGGCAAGCGCCTAAAGACCGCCGAGAAGATCCGCTCCATCAACCCAACGCGTCCCGCCCAGGTGGTCGGCATCCATCAGAAAGCCGGGGCGGCGCAAGTGGAGCCGGCGATGACCGCCGCGCTCCGCGCCTTCGACTCCTGGAGCAAAACCAGCGTGGAGGAGCGCGCATCGCTGCTGCTGGGCGCGGCCGAAATCATCCGCAAACGCAAGTTCGAATTCATGGCATGGCTCACCTACGAGGTGGGCAAGAACTGGGCCGAATCCGACGCCGACGTGGGCGAAACCATTGACTTCCTGGAGTTCTACGCGCGCGAGGCGCTGCGGCTGGCCCAGGCCGCCCCGCCGATTCAGTATCCGGGCGAGCGCGACGAGCTGCTTTACATCCCGCTGGGCGTGGGCGCCGTCATTCCTCCGTGGAACTTCGCCTTCGCCATCATGGCCGGCATGACCGCCGCGGCGATCGTCAGCGGAAATACTGTGATCCTGAAACCCTCAAGCGAAGCGCCTACCATTGCGGCCCGCTTTGTTGAGGTGCTTGAAGAGGCCGGCATGCCTGACGGCGTGGTGAATTTCTGCCCCGGCTCCGGCGCGACCTTTGGCAACGCCATCGTGGAGCACCCCAAGACCCGCTTTATTTCCTTCACCGGTTCCAAGGCTGTGGGTCTCGAGATTCACGAGCGTGCCGCTCATCAGCAGCCCGGCCAGATCTGGATCAAGCGCACCATCCTCGAGATGGGCGGCAAAGACTCCATCCTGGTGAGCGCCGACGCCGATCTCGATGCGGCAGTGGCCGGCGTTGCGGCTTCGGCATTCGGCTTCAGCGGGCAGAAATGCTCCGCCTGCAGCCGAGCCATCATTGAGGCTCCCATCTACGAGATTTTTGTGGAGCGCTTGCGCGAGCGTGTAGCCACGCTCACGGTCGGCGACCCGGTGGCCAACCGCGACCTGGGCCCCGTGATCAACCAGGCCGCGTTCGACTCCATCCTGCGCTACATCGAAATCGGCAAGAAAGAAGGCGTGCTGGTTGCCGGCGGCAACGCGCCCGCAACTGCCGATGGCGGCTACTTCATCGAGCCAACCATCTTTTCCGAAATCCCTGCGAACGGAGTTCTCGCGCAGGAGGAAATCTTCGGTCCCGTGCTGGCGCTCATCAAGGTGGAAAATTTCGAAGAGGGCCTGCGCGTGGCCAACAACACCGAGTACGGCCTGACCGGCTCGGTCTACTCCACCAACCGCGATCGCCTCAACCGCGCGCGCACGGCCTTTCACGTGGGCAATCTCTACTTCAACCGCAAGTGCACGGGCGCAATGGTTGGCGCTCACCCGTTTGGTGGCTTCAACATGAGCGGCACCGACTCCAAGGCGGGCGGACCCGATTATCTCTATCTGTTTACGCAAGCCAAAAGCGTCGGCGAAAAACTCTAGCGAGAATCGCGGCAGCGCATGTTGATCGCGCGCACTGCGGCCGCTGCCGCAATGTACGGGCCCCATTTGACCCCATGACGGCTCTCGAATTTTCGCTCGTAGTGTTGGCTCTTTCTGCGCTAGCCGGGTTCCTGGGCGCGCTGACCGGTCTCGGCGGCGGAGTCGTGGTTGTGCCGGCGCTGGCGCTGGCTCTCGGCGTCGACATGAAGTATGCCATCGGCGCGTCGCTGGTCTCGGTTATCGCCACGTCGTCGGGCGCGGCCGCCGCCTACGTGCGCGAGGGATTCTCCAACATCCGCATCGGCATGTTCCTTGAAATTGCCACCACCATCGGGGCCATTGTGGGCGCCTTCCTGGCCAGCCGCGTGAGCACCCATGCGCTGGCCATTGTCTTCGGGCTCGTACTTCTACAGGCCGCGTACCTGTCGTTCAAAGGCCAGCCGGAAGACGCCGCGCGCGTGGAATCGGACGCGCTGGCCAGGCGGTTGCGACTTGGCGGTGCCTATCCCGTGGCAGGTTCGCGTCAACAATACGGCGTGCGCCACGTCCCGGGGGGCTTCGCCATGATGTTCGGAGCGGGCGCGCTCTCGGGCCTGCTCGGCATCGGCTCTGGAGCCGTGAAGGTGATCGCCATGGACCGCATCATGCGGATCCCCTTCAAGGTTTCAACCACCACCAGCAATTTCATGATCGGGGTC
>JASHYS010000172.1 GCA_030042915.1 Acidobacteriaceae bacterium | reverse complement strand
CGGTACGAGGCTTACGCCCACAACCATGGAATGACGTCGGACCAAATGCGGATGCATGACAGCCAATGCTTTCCGGGCACGATGCTAACCCCATATCTTTTTTGGCTTAATTCAAAACGGTTCCAGTGGAACCAATTGCATCCCGAGCACCGGATTCAGATTGGAACGGAGCCAATCCAATTCGATCACTGGCTTTTGCAGTTACAACCAACCTGCGACGGGTTGACTTGTGAATGCCACATTGGTACAGTGCGCCTGCCTGATCGTCACTGAACCGTCTCTGGAAGGTCCTCGCTTTGGACCTGAAAAATGCGCCGGAACAGATCTTCCCCATAGCTGGTTGGTTCAGGGGGGCCTTCCAACAGGCGGAAAGTACGTGTCCCGTCTTCGAGCCGCTCGGCACGAAGAAAGAGAGCGTTTCCCATCTGCTGTCGGTAAAAACCCTGTGCCAAATCGAACAAGTGCGTAACATACAAGATCTTCACTTTCGTTTCGAGAAGAGCCCTGACAATTTGTCTCGCGATTTCCGACCCTTCTCGTTCATTGGTCGAAGCAAACGACTCGTTGAGGAGAAGCAAACAGCCCGGTGTAATCCGTTCCACAATCTTGCTCATCCTACTTAGCTCTTCATCAAGTTTGCCGCTCCTCATACTCGCGTCTTCCTCACGCTTGAAATGGGTGAAGACGCCCCGGCAAATGCTCGCTTGAAACTCCCAGGCCGGTACAAACATGCCACTCTGCATCATGAGCTGAGCCAAACCAACGCTGCGCAAAAACGTAGATTTTCCGCCTCGGTTGGCGCCGGTGATCACAACCAGAGCTTTGTTCTCACCGGCGATGTCATTGCCGATGACCCGATCCGATGTGTTCAAGCTCAAGCAGACGTCATAGATTCCTTTGCACCGGAGCGCTACGTCTTTCTCCGGAAGCGGAGTTGGAATGCAGAATGGTTCCTGTTTTGAGACCAACTGTTCTCTTACGTTGAGGCAGCCCAGGTAGAATCCGAGCTCCAGTCGAAGCACCTTGAAGAAACTCAAAATATGATCGCTCGATTGTCCGAGTGCGGTTGCAACATGAATAATTCCCTCTGTTCTCAGCGCTTCCAGGGCGCGGAACCCTGCCTCGTCGTGCGGGTCCACTTCAAATGTGAAAGCCAAGCTATTCGTGCGCGCATGCTGGACGACCCATTCCTGGACCTGTTCGAACCAACGCAGTTTTCTTATCTCCAAACGGTGCAGAATATAGTCGACTCCCCGAAAATCGGGAGCGAGATGAGCGCTTATCAGAATGCCGCCAGGAAACTCAAGTTGCTTGAGATGAGTCTTCACCAGTTGCACGTAGGAGTCGTCCAACTCCCGTGCGATCATGGCAAATAACCGTGTGAATCCTTTGGAGTGGAATTTCGCACTGTGTTCGTCCACAAGGCTCCTCAGGCGCTCGATCGAGCCGATAAACAATCCGAGTGCCTCTATGGACCGGCCCAAAAGAGAATCAGGAGACGATAGAAGGAACCAGCCCCAGATCCTCTTCTCGCGCTCAATCGCATCTACCGATAGAGCGTAGAGCTCCCTCACAATTTCCGGGAATTGCATGCAATCTTTTAGAATCTCTTGACGATATTGAATTGCCGCGTGGTCATTGAGGCCTGAAAGGACAGCGCTTCTGGCCACATCGAGTAGAAAGCTATCGCCGCCGGCCATAGCGTGAAACAAAGTGTTCAACTCAAGGTCCTGGATCAGTTCCTGCCCGTTTCCCGGTACACCCTCATCGAGTGAGAAGTCACGATCGTGAAACATGAGGAAGACTTTCACGATCCACTCACCTCGATTTGGTTCGCCCCGATGCGTGTTTTTACGGCATCGTAAGTCAGGTGATATTTCTCGGCGATCGCTGCGGCGTAAGCGAGCCCATCTGCGGGGCTCCGGATTATCTTGAATGTCCGCTGCCGCGGGTCATTGGGATTCACTGTACTGACCATGCTGACCGTCGTTTTGTCAAAGCAGGCGAGCTCGTCAAGAAAAGTGACAGTAACACATAGCAAATTCAGAGCTGCGATCCTTTTCATGACTTCCCGGCTGAGAAATAGCGCATCGTTCAATGTCGTGGACAAGAAGCTCTCGTTCATAATGATGATGCTGTTCACTGTCGCTTTTTCGAGAATATCGTTGATTCGAATAAGATCATCCTCGAGCTTTCCGCGCAGGTTCTGCATGTCCTCTTCCTTTTCAAAGTGCGTGAAAAGCTTGTCAAACAGGAACAATGTTGCCGAGACGCCCGGCACAAGGCAGCCCAGGGCAGCCAGATAGTGAAGTTGTCCAAAAGTCCGAGCAAATGTAGTTTTCCCGCCCTGATTTGGCCCGGAAACGACAAACACGCGTTCCGGTTCCTTCAAGTAAAAGTCGTTCGTGATCACATTCTTACGTGCAGAGACTAGTAGATTGGCGAGCGCGAGGTCGTACGTTTCAACCGCCTGAACCTCCTTAGAATGGTCTGTCACTTTTGGATAGCAAAACGAGAGTCCAGCATCTTTTATCGGTTGCATCTGCTCAAGAAAGCCAATGTAGAACTGCACTTCTCGGTCAAACCTGGAGATGACCTCATGGCAGTAGCCGCGATAATCGGTGCAGTATTCATCGAGATGACTAAAAATCTCTGCATAAAGCTTGGCGACTTGCTCTAAGATCTCTGCTTCGATATGGTTCATCTCGTACGATCGTGGCGCTTTGAAGTGATGGTCCCGGGGATCAGCTTGACGGAACCTCTCAAACGTTGCGAGAACCTCGCGACTATAATCAGCGTTTTCATCGTTTCGATCTATGGTGACACGGCTTCCTTGGATATGCAGTGAGTAGCGAATGTTATTTATGTCGGCTCTGATCTTTGTGGTTTCCGCCGCCAGGGCTGTGAAATCTTCTGAGGCAGCATAGGGAACCAGAAAGTCACGCAGGCCTTGGAACCCCTTCGATCGCGGACTCATCGAAACCAATCCATCTTTGAGCGCAGCTATTGCGCTGCAGTAAGTTTCGATGGCATTGAGAAAGGAGGCTTGTTTTTGAAGCTTATAGTAGCGCTTCTCCGCGAGCGCGAGATGGGCGCGCATGCCCCTCATTTCTTCGGCAAACGACCGGACAACCTGCACCAGCTTGGGATTTTCAAGATCTTGAAAAATGGCCTGACGATAATAGACTGTGTCAACGCGTTTTAATGGGAAGTAGAAGAACGGCTTGAGGTTGTACTCGCGGCGGCCGTTCGAAATTGTATCAACGATCGTGATCGTATCAACGATTTGATCCAGGTTCAGGTCACGGAAGAAATCGGGAACCTCTTGCCGCTCAAGTTGCGCATCCGCGCCCCATTCATCGAACAGGATGCTATAAAAGGGCGCAGTCTCGCCCTCTTTTCTGTTTAGTCCGGGGGTTATCGAAGCGCCGGACTCCTGGGTAGGAGTAAAGCTCGGATGATCGGCGGGAAGTGGCACAGACGACTCCTCAGGTGCTGCTTCGTAGGAGTCATCTTCCCCTCACGTGAGGGGCGTATCAGAGTGGACTCCAACACCCGCTCTTTTTTCAGTATCGCGAGCCGCGGAGCGGCCTGTCAATCCGCCCTGGTCATCCTCAACCACGTGATGCTTTCTTCAATTCAGAATCGGCGAAGTGGTAGGCAAACTAAGACCTGACTTCGCAAGAGGCTTGACAACTAGCCCCTTACGGTTCAATATTATGGCAGCACATGTCGGAAATGGTGATGGAACTCCACCGATAACCGCCTTCACGGCTGATGATTCCTACTTTCAAAGGAGTTGCGCCGTGAAGAAGATCGTGCAAAAGCCCACCCAGCAAACGACCAAAGATTCCCTCTCCCAGACTGTCCCACCGAACACGCCGAGACTATGCTCAGAGAACATTCTGGTATCCGTCCGCCGATGCTGAAAACTCGCGCCTGACGTAGTTCTTTTGTTCTTACGGCTCTCGGCCACTCTAAATCTAGACTCAGGGGAGTTCTGATGGCACGGA
>JASHYS010000171.1 GCA_030042915.1 Acidobacteriaceae bacterium | reverse complement strand
GCATTCAGAAGGTGGCCCGGGAGCTGAACCTGACCACCAATCCGGCGCTCGAAATCCATCTTGATTCCAGCGGCTGGCCGCTGAAGACCGGCCAGCACCCCATGGATCCGCAGGACGCCTACGGCCCAACCCGGGCCCTGCTGGAGAAGACGCGCGATTTCACTGCGCTCTTCTGCTTTAACGACACAGCAGCAATGGGCGCCATCCGCGCACTAAAGGACGCGGGTTTGAGTGTGCCGGGCGATGTTTCTGTGGTGGGATTCGACGACATTCTCTCCGCGGCCTATAACACGCCGTCGCTGACCACGGTGCGCCAGCCGCTCGTGGAGATGGGCCAGAAGGGCGCGCAGCTTCTTCTGGAACGGATTGCGGACCACGACAAGGAGTTCCCTGAAGAGATCATGATGGAGCCGGAGCTGGTGGTGCGCGAGTCGACGGGGCCGGCGAAAAGCCGGGAGTAGCCAGTAACCAATAGGGAGTAGAAAAACTCTTAGCTCGAAGCCTGCGGCTGGTTCGGCTCCCTTGCTCCCTGTTTTCCCAATCTCTAATCCCTGTTCCCTAATCCCTGCCTTTACGAACACGCGGCTTCGAGCCAGCGGCTGATGTAGACCTGGGCGTGGGCTTCGCCGCAATAGTGGCGCGCGCCGGGCGTGTCGGCGGCTTCCTTCGTCCATTTATAGACAGTCAATTGTTCGCTGTTGCAGCGAATGACGAGCCAATGGTTGGGGTTCTGGCTTTCTTCTCCGCAAATCTCACATCGATAAATCGTGTCAATCATGAGGCGGGGGACCTCCGGCGAGGATTTCCACGATTGTAGTGCACGGGTCCCCGAAGGATTGCGGACGAAGGCGCATGGCCGGGTTTACAATCGCGTCGCGGCCTTTCCACCCACTTCAATAAGACTGCGAAATCGACCGCGCCCCTGGGAGATGGCTCGCGGTGGGACCGGATGGGCTTTTTGAACTCGAACCGGGAGGAGGCGGAAAAATGCAGGCGACCGATGCCGAAGGAATTACTGCAGGAAAAACCGCCGAAGAGCTGACAGCGATGCTGCTCCGCCCTCAGGACTGGCAACCCTCCATGCTGGATGCAGCTCGCCTCGAGTTGCAGAAACGGAATCTACCAGTTCCCGAATCCCCGCAGCAAGCCACTCCGAATAAGATTCCGAGCATTTGGTCATTTCACGGCCGGACTACGCGTTCCGGGTTCTGGGCCATCTCACTGTCGCTGATGGTCTTCAACCTGCTCGTGGGAGTCGTGGTCGAGCTTTTAGGCAGGTCCGGCAGCGAACCCGTCGGACTCGCGATCGATCTTGTGTTCCTTGTGATTTGTGTTTGGATTAGCTTGGCCACACAGGTCAAGAGGTGGCACGACCTGAATCGGCCCGGATGGATGGTGCTGCTCAACTTAACAGTGATCGCGCTGCCGGTGATTCTCGCCTTTCTCGGTTTTATTCGTGGAACCCGAGGCGCCAACCGCTTCGGGGTCGATCCGCTGGCGTAGGCAACAGCCGCCGACGCCCCGAGCACGTGAGCGTGGGGGCCTGCCCTGCCAGGGGCCGTTGTTTCTCAGTTCCCTGCCTTTTCATTCCAGCATCTGCAAATCCAGCGGCTCAACCAGCATGCAATCCAGGGCGCGGACGGGCGTGAGGGCCCGCTGCAGCGCGGAGGTCTTGCACGGCTCGACGGTGACCACAAACGGCAGCGCGTGCGAGGGGTAGCCCGGTTTCTGCACAATGGCGCGAATGTTGATCTGCTCGTTGGCCAGCGCCGTGGTGATGGCAGCCACGATGCCCGGCCGGTCGACGACGAGAAAGCGGATGTAGTGAGGAACCTCGAATTCTGCGCCCACGCGCGCCGGAGCGGAGGGAATGTCGACGCGGCGCGAGCCGTGCGCCAGCGCGAGCAGATCGCTGACTACGGCGACCGCAGTGGGATGGCCGCCGGCGCCATGGCCGGAGAAAACCACGTCGCCGCCGTAGTGGCCGCTGGCGATCACCATATTCTCGGTCCCCTGCGACCACGCCAGCGGCGAGCGCAGCGAAACCAGCATGGGTCCGACGGTGGCGGCGATGCGTCCCTCGACGCGCTCGGCGCGCGAAACCTGGCGGATGGTGCAGCCCAGGTCGCGGGCATAGCTGAAGTCGACGGGCGTGATGGTGGTAATCGGCCGCGGCGCAATTTCGTCGGGATCGACCTCGACGCGCAATGCCAGGCGCATGAGGATGGCGAGCTTGGCGCGAGCGTCGAATCCACCCACGTCTTCGGTGGGATCGGCTTCAGCGTAGCCCCGCTTCTGCGCCTGGGCCAGAACGGTGGCGTACTCGGCGCCTTCGTCCATTTTGCTCAGGATGAAGTTGCAGGTGCCGTTGAGAATGCCTTCGATGCGCTCGATGCGGTCGCCGGCCATGCCCTGCTCGAGACCTGGAATGACAGGAATGCCGCCGGCCACAGCAGCGCCGTACTTCAGATGCCCGCCCCTGGCCGCGGCCAGCCGCTCCAGATCGACGCCGTGATAGGCGATGAGCTTCTTGTTGGCGGTGACCACGCTCTTGCCGGCTTCGAGCGCGTTGCGAACCCAAGTGCCGGCGGGATCGAGGCCGCCGGCGAGCTCGACAATCACGTCGACGTCAGAAGAGATGACGGCGTCAGCGTCTTCGCTCCACATCACGCCTGCGGGCACCCAGTCGACGCGCTTGCGCGCCACGCGGCGGTTGAAGACGTGCGTGAGCTCGAGGCCTTTTGGCTTTGACTCGACAAGGATGCGCGCCACCGAGCTGCCCACGGTGCCGAAGCCAAAGATGGCAATGCGCAGCGGCCGCGCGGTGCGGGCTTCGGACGCGTGCGCAGAGGAAACTTCGGTCGGCGATACAGAGCTGTGTACTTCGGGCACGGGAGCTTCCTTGGATGGTTTTTTGACGCCGCCTGGCGCCGCGAATCGAATCAATATCCCGATGATAAATGAGGAGGCGAGTGATCAGTGATCGGTGATCAGCGGACAGCCTGTAGCCGGCAGCCGATAGCTTGTAGCTGATCGACCGCATCAGCCGCCTTGCTCCCTGCTCTTTATTCCCTGTTGCCAAGTCGTTATTCCCTGCTAGGATCAAAGTCAGATGCGGCGCGGCTTCTCCATCTTCCTGATCCTGTTCTTCGGGCTGGGGCCACTATCGAACACGCTCGAAAGCAGTGAGGACGCGAACCTTCCGCCCTGCTGCCGGCGGCATGGGGCGCACCACTGCGCCATGGCCATGCGCATGGCCGCCATGATGGCGAGGATCGCCGATCCGCAGCCGTCATTTACCGTTCCTTTAACGTGCCCACTCTATCCCGGCCTCACGACGACCATCCTGATGCCGCCTCACGCGCTGACTGTCAGCCCGGCAAGACCGCACGTCGCAGTCATGCGCGCGCTCGCGCCTGTCTTCGTGCGCGCAGTGGCGCAGGCAGCGCCCAGCCGCGCTCATGCCGGCCGCGGCCCTCCCGCTGCGTCTCTCAGTTAAGAATTCCGTCGAAAGATCCGCCAGATCCAAGGCGCAGTTACGTGCGTCCACGCGTCTGAGTGCGAATTCTCCATCGCAATGCAGCGCGCCTGATCATTCTCTCTCTACATCGCGCGGCTTTCGACGATTCCCCGCAGCCTGCGAGGCTTTGTGCCGCCGCACTCGTGCCCAGCATTGCCGGCTGCCCGCACTCAGCCAGAACTTGTTTGGAGGTTTTCATCATGCGACGTCTTTATCCCCTTGCGGCAGCGCTGCTGCTGGCCGCTTCCCTGCCCGCATTTGCCACGGTATTCGCCACTGTTCATGGCGTGGTGCACGACCCGCAGCACCGTCCTGTTGCCGGTGCGGCCGTCACGCTGCGCGCCGCGAACTCCGATTTCGTGCTTCGTGCCACCACCAATGCCGACGGTGAATTCGAGTTGCCGCAGACGCCCATCGGCGTGTACCGGCTGTCGGTGGAGGCAAACGAATTCTCGAGCGTGAGCGAGACGCTTACCGTCGAGTCGGGCACAAATCCTGTTTTGCATTTTGCGCTGGCGGTGGGTCCGGCGGTGGCATCGGTGACGGTGCACGGCGAGAGCGCGGCCGACACAGCAACGCCAACCACATTGATCACGCGGCAAATGATCGACCAAACGCCAGGCGCCGATCGCACGCTGGGAACGGAGATGATCACCGACTATGTTCCAGCGGCCTACATGACGCACGACATGCTGCACATGCGCGGCGGCCACCAGACGAGCTGGCTGATCGACGGCATCGCCATCCCCAATACCAAGATCGCGTCGAACGTGGGGCCGCAGATCGATCCCAAGGATATCAACTCGCTGGAGACGCTGAGCGGCAGCTACGACTCCGACCTGGGCGATCGCACCTACGGCATGTTCAACGTGCTGCCGCGCAACGGATTCGAATTTAACCGCGACGGCGAGCTGATGCTGTATGCAGGCAATCTCTACACCGGCGAGGCGCAGGTTGCGCTGGGTAATCACTCCGCGAAAACGGCATGGTATGCGAGCGCTTCGGGCTCGCGCTCGAACTACGGGCTGGCCACGCCCATCCCCGCCATCGACCACGACGCCACCAATTCAGAGAGCGGGTTCATTTCGCTACTGCACAACCAGACGGCGAAGGATCAACTGCGCCTGGATGGGCAGTTTCGAGCTGACTTTTTCCAAGTGCCTTACGACCCCAACCCCAACGACTATGAATGCACCTCGACTTATTACTGCTCGTGGGGCCTGCGCGACGGGCAGACCGAGCGCGACTCGTTTGTGATTGCCGATTGGGTGCATACTTTCTCGCCCAAAGCGCTGATCTCGGCAGCGCCGTTTTACCACTGGAACCAATCGGACTACGATTCGAAGCCGAGCGATATGCCCGCGGCGACCACGTGGCATCAGAACTCGAACTATGCCGGCGCCCAGGCCGACGCAAAATTTGAAGTTGGCTGGAACACGTTTTCTGCCGGGTTGTATTCTTTCGCGCAGAAGGAGGACGACCTGTTCGGCGTGGTGGACGAGACCACCAGCCCTCCCACGGTCTATCCCAACAAGCCTGCCAACGCGGCGGCGGGATTGGTGGAGTTTTATGTGGGCGACCACTTGCGCCTGGGGCCATACGTGACGCTGCTGGGCGGCGAGCGGTTCTCAATTTATCGCGCATGGCTCGACGAGAGCGCGACCTACCCGCGCATCGGGGCCACGGTGAAAATTCTGCGGCTGAACTGGGTGCTGCGCGGATTCTACGGGCATTTCTTTCAGCCGGCGCCGATTCTCACGGTTTCGAGTTCGGTGCTGAATTACGCCGGCAGCCTGCCGTCGGGCGAAAACGCGTTCACTCCCATTCCGTCGGAGCGCGACGAGGAGCACCAGTTCGGTATCGAGATTCCTTACAGGGGCTGGATGCTGAACGTGGATACGTTCAAGAATCGCGTGAACAACTTCCTCGACCACTCGAATCTGGGCGAATCGAATATGTATTTTCCGATTGCGGTCGACGGTGCGCTGATTCGCTCCTGGGAAATGACGCTGCACTCTCCCGCGCTTTGGCGGCTGGGACAGTTCTACGTGACCTATGCCAACCAGATCGCCGAGCAGCGCGGGAATATCATCGGCGGATTCACGTGCAGCATTCCTACCGATCCGGCGTGCGACCTGGGTCCGAATTACTTCCCGCTCGACCACGACCAGCGCAACACGTTGAATACGGGGTTCACGGCCAATCTGCCGGCGCACACGTGGTTCTCGTCGAACGTGTACTACGGGTCGGGGTTCTCGAACGGGCTGGCTGGGGCGAACGAGGGGCCGTACAACGGGAAGTATCTTCCGGTGCACACCACGTTCGACGCGTCGATCGGCCACGCGCTGGGCGAGAACTGGCGGATTTCGGCGACGGCCATCAACGTGACCAATCATCGCGTGCTGCAGGATAACTCCGTCACCATCGGCGGATTCCACTGGAACGATCCGCGGATGTTCGCCGTGGAGGCAAAGTACAGGTTTCGGTTTTAAGGCGGCGGGACCGGCGAGTCAACAAGCTCGCAAGTCCGCGAGTCGGCCGGTCGGCGTCACATTTCCCCACCCTTGCGGCAAAAGCGCTGCAAGGATGGGGCAACCGAATTGCACCGGCGAAACCGATGTTACATCAAGGAAATCAACGGTATGCGGGACGAAAAATAATTTGCCCGAATTTGCAGATTAATTCGGCCAAAAGCGTAGCATCAGAAACCATGGCGACAATGTTTGAGAAACTCAATCTCGGCGACCGGCAGGAGATCGTGGTGTTGCAGGCTCCCGAAAGCTTCAGCCCGCAGTTGGCGAAGCTGCCGGTCGTGACCATCCATCACCACCTTGAGTCGGTTGCGAACTGCGATTTCTGGCTGGCGTTTGCCACGCGCAAAAGCGAAGTGGAGAAGCTGTCGGGCGCGATTGCCAGGCGCGCCAAAGGAGATGCGATTGTGTGGTTCGCGTATCCCAAGGGCACGTCGAAGAAATACACGTGCGACTTCAATCGGGACAACGGATGGGCCGCGCTGAAGAAGCTGGGCTTCGATACGGTGCGCTCCGTAGCCATCGACGAGGACTGGACGGCGCTGCGCTTCCGGCGCAAGGAGTTTATCAAGGCGCGGGGTTAGCGGGGTTAGCAGGGTTGGCGGAGTTGGCGGAGTTGGCGGAGCTAGACAGTCAGTGCGCGACGGCGAACAACCCCGGGAGAACCTCGCCGGCGTTGCCTGCCACGATGTGCGTGAACGCTGACGCGTTGAGCGGAGGCTCGGGGCCGATGTAGACGGTGCGCGCGCCGGCCTGGCGGGCCCAGTGGACGAAGTTGGCCGCCGGGTAGACCGAGCCGGAGGTGCCCACGACCAGCATGAGCGTGGACTCAGAGATTTCGCGCTCAATGCGGCGCATTTCAAAAGGGATTTCGCCGAAGAAAACGATGTGCGGGCGCAAGCGGCCGCCGCAGGCGCAGTGCGGCACCTGGTCGAGGCTCGCGTAGACAGCGTGGTCCTCGACAGGCGGGCGGCCGCACTCGTGCTCGCAGCGCGATTTGGCCAATTCGCCGTGCATGTGGACGAGATTTCGCGAGCCGGCGCGCTCGTGCAGG
>JASHYS010000170.1 GCA_030042915.1 Acidobacteriaceae bacterium | reverse complement strand
AAACGAAATTGATGGCGGAGAAGCTGAGCGTGGTGATGGCGCGGCGGCATCTTGAGGCCGCTGACGTGGCGCTGCTGGTGATCGACGCAACGGAGGGCGTGACGGCGAGCGATGCGACCATCGGCGGATATGCGCACGAGAGCGGGCGCAGCGTGATCATTATTGTGAACAAGTGGGATGCGGTGACTACGCGACGGACCGATGGAAAGAAGCCCGCCGATCGCGCGATCTTCGAGCGGCAGCTGCGCGCAACGCTCAAGTATCTTGATTATGCGCCGGTGCTTTTTCTTTCGGCGCTCGAAGGCACGAGAACGGAACGCAAAGGCATGGCACGCGTGCTGCGCGAAGTGCTGACCGTGGCCAAAGAGCGTCGCAAGCGGGTATCGACCGGCGCGATGAACCGGTTCCTGGAGCGCATCGACTTTCAGCGTGCACCGGTGCCGATGGCGAAACGCGTGCGCATCTTTTATATGACGCAGGCGGCCGTGGCTCCGCCCACCTTTGTGCTGTTTACCGATCGCGCCGTAAAGCTCCACTTCGCGTTCGAGCGGTTTTTGGAGAACAAGATTCGCGACGCATTCGGATTCAAAGGAACTCCGATCTGGTTCAAAGTGAGGCCACGGAACGCGGCGAGTGGCCGGTAATCAGTGGTCAGCGATCAGTGTGTCAGCGGGGAGGCCTCGGCGGGCGCCGATAAAATAGAATCAGACCGATCTTATATTTCCCCTTGCGAGGAAGCAGAGCGATGCAGTATTTAAACCCCGAAGTTTTGGAAGGCCTCTCCGCGGAGAAATTTCAAAGGGCGCAGCCTTATCCCTACGCCCATATCGATCACACCCTGACGGCCGAAGGATACCAGCGCTTGCGTGAGACGTTGCCCGCGGTGGATAGCTTTGAGAAGCACGTGGATATGCGACGCGGGCACGGCCAGATGCCACACAACCGCTTCATGCTGCACTACAAGGCTGGGCTGGAATTGCCTGTGCCGTGGCAGGAATTTCTCGACGAGTTGCGCGGCGACTACTATCAGCAGTTCTTACGGCGGCTGCTGGGGCGGCGCACGTATATTCCCACATTCTCGTGGCACTACGCATGGGAGGGCTGCTCGGTCTCGCCGCATTGCGATGCAGCGCGCAAACGGGCCACGCACATCTTCCACTTCAACGATGAGAAGGATTGGGATCCGGCGTGGGGCGGCCAGACTCTGATTCTGGCAAGCGACAAGCCGATTCCGACGCACTCGGCGCCGACGTTTGACGAGCTGACGGTGGCGGCCGGGCACGGTCCGGCTGGAAACGGAAGCCTTCTATTTCAGCGCACGCCGATTTCGTGGCACGGGATGAAGCCGCTGCACTGCCCGCCTGGCAAACTGCGCAAGATTTTTTCGGTCACCCTGAATATTCCCACGTTCCAGGTGTGGTGGCGGAGGGTGCGCGGGAAAGACCCGGATGGTTTCCGGCTGAAAGCGGCGTGAAGAGACAGGGATTAGGGAATAGAAAGCTTTAGGGAACGGAAAGCTTGCGGATATGCACGCTGGCCTCCGTCTCCGGCACGGTGCCGTCGTTGGCCTGCACTTCGGCCGGTTTGCCCTGGATGAGAATGCGCACCGTGGCCTTGCTGCGCGCGGGAACGAGAACGCGCTGAGTGACCGACGTGAGCGCGTTGCGCACGGTGACGGGAATCTCGGCTGCCGCGTAGCCGGAGTTGGACAAATCGACGGCGACGAGCCAACTGTTTTCGTCAGGTCCGGCGGTGGTGGGGCTTTCGGTCGAATTACCCGCTGGCGGGGCTTTATGAGGCGTGGGGGCAGTTCCGGGAACCGCGGCTGGAGTGACGTAGACGTTGTCGATGGCGATGTCGGGCAGGTCCTTGTCGGAATCGATCCAATCGGAGAAAAACCAGGAAAGATCGTCGCTCGGGTCGGCCTGGTTGAGCAGCTTTTCGAAGGAACCTGGGCCTGAGGCCCCCCGCGGCGACGAGGACCTGTCGCCGGGGACCCCGGGTATCGGGCCGAGACCGAGGGCGGCATCCTGCTGCGGATCGTAGGCGCGTAGAGCAGCCGAGAGCGCGGGATCGCCGGCCAGATCGCGCAGCATCCAGAAAACGTAGGCGGCTTTGGTGCGGTAGTAAGCCGGCGCGATGGCCTGAGCGAGCGGCTGGCCGGGGCTTTCGCCGGGGCTTGATGGCTCAGCCAGCGCGAGCGCGGTGCGGCCCGACTCGAGGGCTTCAAGAGCCTTTTCGCGGCCCGACTGTTTTTCAAGCCACAAAGTTCCCATGAAGTCGGCGACACTCTCGTTGAGCCATGCGCGCGGCGACGACATCCACGCTTGGGTGAGCGCGTGCACGAGGATGCCTTCGAGCTGATCGGGCGGGGCCGCGCGAATGGCGGTAACGAGAAGCGCACCGGTCTCGAAGGGCGCGTCCTGGGAGTCGGGCAGATCGAGGATGGTGAGCTGTGAGCGCGGTTGCTGTCCGAGCCATCCCTGAAGAAATGGCGTGACCTTGGCGGCCGCATCGGCCCAGGCCTGCCACGCTGGAGACGAAGAACCGTTTTCGGGGGACTGCTGGGCAGCAGGAGGGGCTTCGACGGCAGGATCGGATTCAGAGTCGGGCAACGTGTAGAGCGTGGTGTTCGTTGCCGCGTGGGGAGTGCGCACGGCGAGGAAGAGGCTGGGCGCTTCAAATCCGAGCTCGGGTGCGTCGACCGAAGCCGTGGCGACGCCGGCAATTTCAGGGCCGGGCGTGGTGGGTTCTGTAACGGTAAGGGGCGCGGGACGGCCATTGATGAGAGCCACGGTGGGCGTGTGGTCGCGGGGAAATTCCATGGTGAGGCGCAAGCGGAAGTGCGCGGCAGACATGCGCAGCTTGTGCTCGCCCATCTCGTCGAAGACGCGCGCGCCGTCGCCCAGGATGACTGGAACGGCGGAGGCGGGATACCACACGACGTTGCCGAAGCCGCGCAGGCCGGTGAAGTCGAGGCCGATCGCATCCCAGTCGGAGTGGAGAGCGAGGTCGCTGGGCGTGCCGATGGCGATCAGGCGCTGCGCAGAAGGAGCGATGACGCCGGAGTAGGTGACGTCGAGCTGGAGGGTTGCGCCGGGTGCGAGCGGCTCCTTGAGCGGAACCGCGGCTTCGTGGAGCTGGCCGGTGTGGTCCACGTCGGAGTTGAGCGTAGCGACGGTGAAGGGCACATCGCGGCCCGCAATGCGGATGCGCTCCCAGTTGAGCTGCGAAGAGATTTGCAGCGGAATGTGAGCCAGAGGCGACTTGCCGTCGTTGCGAACGGTAACCAGGGCGCGTGCGGCGAACTGCTGCTCGGCTGTGCGCAGATGCACGTCCATGTCGAAGGCGGTGAAGGCGACGGCCTGGCGCTCGTCGTCGGTAGCCGTAGGCGCGGTGACAGCTTTGCCGGTGCTTTGCCCCGCGGCGGGACCGGCGATGGTAGTGGTCTGGCCCGATTCGTCGGTGGAGCGGGAGAAGATGACGGTGCCGTGGGGTTGTGACTGCTGGGGCGCGGCGGGAGGGCTTTGCGCAGCGGCGAGAGCGGAAAAAGTGATTGAGGCCAAGGCCACGAGACTTGTTGTGCGGGCGTGGCGAAAGGCAAATGCAGATCCTTCGACTCCCTCGCGCTTCGCGCTTGGTCGGTCAGGATGACCCCCGAAATTGAATTTGGCAGGAGCCAAGGTCATGAACCGAGGCCTTTCCGTTTTTTCGGTTCGGCGTTTGCGCGTTCCCACCCTTTCGCCGGTTCTTTGGCGACAGGATCGGGCACGGAACGGTTGGCCCGCCGCTGGCGAGCGGCCTCATACAGGACCACGGCCCCAGCGGCCGAGACATTGAGCGAGCTGACGCCGCCGGCCATGGGAATGCGCAGCAGGTGGTCGCAGGTGCGGCGGACGAGATCGTGAAGGCCTGCCCCCTCGCGGCCCAAAACGACGACAAGATCGCCAGTGAAGTCGAACTGGTCGTAGTCCGTCTCGCCCCGTTCGTCGAGACCTGCGATCCACAGATTGTGGCGCTTCAGTTCTTCGATGGCGCGCACAAGATTGACCACGCGCGCGATGCGCAGGTACTCGGCCGCGCCGGCGCTGGCCTTCACGGCGGCTGCGCTCAAGGGAGCGGCGCGGCGCTCGGTAAGGACTACGCCGTCGACGCCGGCGCCATCGGCCACGCGCAGCAGAGCGCCGAGATTTTGCGGATCTTCGACGCCATCGAGCGCCAGGATCAGCCGCGCCGCGTTTTGATTCGCGGCGGGCGCGAAAAGGTCTTCGAGGGAAAGAAATGACTGGGGATGAACGAGCGCAACCACGCCCTGGTGCGACTGAGTTTTGGAGGCGAGGGTGAGTTGATCGCGCGTCTGCTCAAGGACGCGAACGCCGGCCTGGCGACATTGGGCTATGATTCGTTCAAGACGCGCGTCGCGGCGTTCGCGTGCCACCAGGACGTGGTCGAAGCGCCGCTTGCCGGCCTTGAGTGCTTCCTCAACCGGGTGCAGGCCGTAGAGAATTTCCATCAATCTCAGTGTACGGCGCGAAACACAAAGGGCGCCGTCAAACGGCGCCCAGGTAGGTGAGTGAAGATCGCGCCGCGCTAAACGAAGTGTCCGGAATCCTGACGGCATTCTTCGAGCTGGCGCTGGAACTCTTCCATCTGCTGCCGGAGCTGCTGCTGAAGCTGCTTCATCTGCTGGTCGTTGAAGTTCTTCTTGAATTCTTCCATCTGCCGGCGCAGCTGCTCCATCTGCTGAGAATCGAACGTGAATGCGTCGGGATTGAAGTTCTTTTTCAGTCCCTCGAATTGCTTCTGGAGCTGCTCCATTTGCTGAGAATCGAACTTGAATGTGCCGGGGCTGAAGTTTTTCTTGAATTCCTCCATATGCTGGCGGAATTGCTCCATCTGTTCAGGGCTCATTTGCAACTGGCCGTCAACTGTGTGGTTCATGGCATCAGCCTGCGCGGCTGCGGCGTCGGCTTGCGCCTGGGCTTGCGCCGCAAGCACCTGAGCGAGATCGGTGTCCATCTCGGGCGCCATGTCGGCCATCATGGGAACGTCGCCATTGGGAAACAGATCGTCAAACTCGACTTCGCTGTGGCGCTTGGAGTCGACTTGCAGCGTGAGGGTCTGCTGCTTCTTGTCGCGCAGAATCGTGACCTGCACGGGCTTGCCCTGGTTGGAGCGCAGAGCGCGGTCCCAGTCGGCCACCGTGGCGATGGAATCAGTCCCCACCTTGAGAATCACGTCGAAGGCCTTAAGTCCGGCCGTTGCCGCCTCGCTCTTCTTGCCGACTTGCTTGACCATGAGACCGCCCTCGACGCCGAGATACTCGGCCATCTGCGAGGTGAGCGGCTCAACCAGTGCACCCACGTTGAGAGTGCTGGTGAAGAGCGACATGTGCCAGCCGCCGGGCGGAGGAGCATCGGCGCCGGCAAGGACGCCCATGGCTGAAGGCGGTGCGGGCGCGATGGGGCCCGGCTGGACGTTGAGAATCTTGTTCCAAACGTCGTGCTCCATTTCTTTACGATCGACAAGCTGTGCGGCGAGCGTCTGGATGTTGCCATCGCGGCTGATTTCGAGGCTGATTTTGCGGCCGGGCGGAATCTCACGCAGCATGCGGCGCAGCGCCTCGGCGCCTTCGACGTTCTGACCGTTGATTGCCAATACGACGTCGTTGACTTTCAGTCCGATTTGGCCGGCGGGTGCGTCGTGATCGATAAGAGTGATGACGGCGCCGCGCACTTCTTTGAGCTTGAGAGCCTGCGCCTTGTCGGCGTCGACATCGGCAACTTCGACACCCAGATAGCCAGCCGCACCAGAGTGTGCCAGCAGGGGGTTGGGATCCTCAAGGAAAGGGATGATTAACTGCGCCTGGGCACGGACAGCGCGCGGCGCCGCGATCAGGCATACAAAGGTGATGGCAAGGGCAAGGTTGAGATGGAATTGAACGTACGGCCTCAAAAGGTGCTTCATGGCTGCTTCTCCCGCGTATTTCGTTTACCGGTCCATCACCCCAGCAAGCCAAAATCGCTTGCCGGGGGCCCCGGTCCACGCTCCTAAAGACGGCGCGGTTGCCGGAAAGATAGGCCGACTATTGCGTTTCCGGAACCCGGCTCAAAACCTGCCGGGAAACATTTCTGATCTGGGCACTCTGATCCGAATTGGAAACCGAATAAAGCACCTGCTGGACGCTGGTGTCGGCGTCCACAGGCTCCAGCAAACCGATGGCAGCAATCCGGACGGCTGGATCGCTGTCGTTCAAGACCGATTGCAGCACGGCATTGCGAACCCGCTCATCGTCGGCGACGTATGGCTCCAACCCCTCAAGCGCCTTCTGGCGCACCTTGGCGCTGCGGTCGCGGCGCAGAGCCACCATGAGGGCTTCGCGGATGCCGGTGGGCTGGCAACTGTGGCCGGCGCGGCACTCGGCGGCAAGCAGAGCGACGGAGTCGTCGTGCACGCCCGGCGACGCGGAATTCTCAGTGGCCAGCATCAGCAACTGACGGATGCCGGGATCGTCGAGCGAGCCCGTGACTTGCCGCGGAACGAGCTGGCTGTAGCTGACGTTGACGATCTCACTGTTCGGCTCACGGACGATGCTGGAGATGTTGGCAATATCGGCCAGCCCGGGCATTGCCGCAGCGGTCTCAACCTGCGGGCCCGCCGATGAGGAGGCTTGCGTTGCAGCATGAGCAAAGCGGCCCTGCGCATACTCGTAGCCGCCCAGAACGCCCGCCCCAGCTCCGGCCACCAGCAGAAGCAAAGCTGCTGCGGGAGCAGCCTGCAGACTGGCAAAATTGTTCAGAATGCGCTCGCCCAGTCGCTCATACCAGCGCTTGGGCGGCAGGGTGTCCAGTGCTTCATCCAGACGCAGATGCGCGCGCGCCACCAGATTCGGAGCCGGATCGGCAACGGGGTGCACATCGGCCAGCACCTTGAGTGCCCGCACCTGCTCGCGCTCCCTTTGGCAATCTGCGCAGCCGGCCACGTGCCGCTCCAGCTCGTGCGCCAATTCATCAGGCAGCTCCCCATACGCCGCCATCACCATCCGTTCCTGTGCCAATTCGCAATTCATGTTGACGTCCTTCCAGCCTCAAAAGTCCTTCAATCCCAAGCTCACCGTGAATCCGCCAGGTGGCTTCGCAGCTTCTTTGTCGCCCTGAAAAGCGTGTTTTTGGCGGTCTCTTCCGTGGTGTTCAACATCTCTCCGATGGTACGCAGGCGGAGCCCCTGATAATGCTTCAGCTCAAATACCATGCGCTCTCGTGGTGTGAGCTTGCCGAGCGCCTGCTGAATTCTCTGCCCCAAAACCTTCCGGTCGAGCTCCTTGGCCGGGTTCGAAAACGATCTCTCATCGGAGACCGACGCGAGCATGTCGATCTCGTCGCCTGAATGGTCCACGATGATCGCGTGGTCTTCGCGGCGCGTCTTGCGCC
>JASHYS010000169.1 GCA_030042915.1 Acidobacteriaceae bacterium | reverse complement strand
ACCCAGCCCGAAAAAATCAGGAACAACTTGGAGTTTCGCGCGCAGCTTGAAGCGATTGCGCCTGATGCGATCGTGGTGGTGGCGTATGGCCGCATCATTCCGCCCTGGATGCTCGCCGCTCCCCGGCTGGGATGCGTGAATCTGCATGCTTCGCTATTGCCCAAGTACCGCGGCGCTGCTCCTATTCAATGGGCCATCGCGATGGGTGACGCGTACACAGGGAATACAACAATGCTGCTGGAAGAGGGACTGGACACGGGGCCGATCTTGATGCAGGAGACGATGGAAATCGGGCGCGAGCAAACGGCCATGGAACTGTTCCCCCTGATGGCCCATGCAGGCGCGCCGCTGATGGTGAAGACCCTGGCGGGACTTGCCGATGGCTCAATTCATCCTGAGCCGCAGAATCACCAGGGAGCGACGTATGCGCCGCTGCTCGACCGCGAGGACGGCCGCATGGATTTTCGATTGCGCACCGCGACGGAGCTCTACAACCGCTGGCGAGGCTTTCAACCATGGCCTGGTGCGTTTGCGGCGCTCAACGGAAAGAAGCTGATTGTGCACCGCATGGCGATTGCCCACGAGGGCTATGCCTCTCGGCTGGGCTTTGCCGAGCCGGGATGGCTTCTGGTTGAGGATGGCCATCTTCTCGCCTGCTGCGCCGAAAATACCTGGCTGGAATTTCTGGAAGTGCAGCTGGAAGGCAAAAAACGTCTCGATGCGGCCGATTTTCTGCGCGGAAATCCGCTTGCCGGCGATGCGCGCTTAGGTTGAGTGCCGTGGCTCGAATCTCTGCCGCACGCCAAGCCGCGTTTCGCATTCTGCTGGCGGTTGAGCGCGGTCGCGCGCACTCCGACGATTCATTGCGCGGCAAGGACATGAACGCGCTTTCGCCGGCCGATCGCAACCTGGCGACAGCGCTGGTGCTGGGAGTGCTGCGCTCAAAAATCCTGCTCGACGAGCGCATTCGTCCCCTGCTCAAGCATCCCAATGCAAAGCTCGACCCGGAAGTGCGCATCGCCCTGCAGCTCGGCGTCTTTCAACTCGAGTTCCTCGATCGCATTCCGGCGCATGCCGCAATTGACGAGAGCGTAGAGCTGGCGAAACAGGCAGGACACCGTTTCGCGGCGCGTATGGTGAACGCTGTTTTGCGCAAACTGCCTGCGGCCGCTCCGCCCGCTCCGCCGTCCGTGGCTCCGCCGTTTCATCCTTTGGTCGAGAGCGCGGAAGAGCTTGCATCGGCGCAGGCGCACCCGGCGTGGATGGTGGAGCGCTGGGCAAAGTTTTATGGCCCGGAGGTGGCGCGGCTGATTTGCCATCACGGCCAGGTACAGCCGCCATTGACGATTCGCGTTGAGAGCACAAATGCCGAAGATGAATTGATCGAAGCAGGCGTTGGCCTGCAGCCGGGCGCCCTGCTGACGACGGCGCGCACGGTGATTTCAGGAGACGTGACGGCGACGGCGGCGTTTCGTCAGGGCCGCGTTCGCATTCAGGATGAGGGATCGCAACTGATGGGCGAGCTGGCCGCTTGCGCCACGACGAGCTTCGTCCAGAACCCGGAAAAAATTCTCGATGCCTGCGCGGCGCCTGGCGGCAAGACGCTGATTCTCGCCCAACGGCATCCCGAAGCGCACATCGTGGCTTGCGAGATCAGCGCCCGGCGGCATGCGGAAATGGGCAGGCGGATGGCCGCCTACGCAAGCCGCGTAAAATGCCGGCTCGGAGACGCAACGGAAATTGGGGCCGATGCGGAATTCGACTTTGCGCTGGTGGATGCGCCGTGCAGCGGGACGGGAACGCTGGGACGCAACCCGGAGATTCGCCACCGATTGCACGTGGAAGATCTTGCGCGGCAGGCTGGGCGGCAGCGCGCCATTTTGCAGGCCGCGTTGCGCGCCGTCCGTCCAGGCGGGCGTGTGGTTTATTCCACCTGCTCGCTGGAGCCCGAGGAAAATGAGCAGGTGGTGGCGGCTGCGCTTGAAAACTTCCGCGGCGCGCGCCAAGTCTCGCTTGCGCCGCAAATCGATGCGCTGGTGAAACGGGGAATTTTGGACGCAATCGGAGCGGAGCGGCTGCGCGGTTGTCTCAGGCCGGATGGTTCCCTGCTCCTGCTGCCTGGAACACTGCCGACAGACGGCTTCTTTGTCGCGCTGATCGAGAAAACGGCCTGACGAGCCTTCAAATCTATTCCGGCTCGAGCCGCAAAGACGGATAGTCGCGGCCGATCATGGCGCAAAGCGCCTCGACCACCAGATTGTGATCGTCACGCTGGGGAAGGCCGGAGACGGTGACGCTGCCCACCACCCCTGCTTCTTCCACGGCCAGCGGAAACGATCCGCCATCGGCCGCATAATCGGCTACGGGAAGGCCATAGCGCTCGAGCAGTGTTGTGCCTTTCGCCTTCATCATCAATCCGGTGCCATAGGAACTGCGATGGAAGCGCGCCACGACATTGCTTTTGCGGCGTACCCATTCCGCATTGTCGGGTGTGGTGCCGTCGAGTGCCGCATAAAAGAGCGGCTGGCCAAAGCGCCGCACATCGATGACCAGCTTGAGGCCGCGTTCCACGGCAAGGGTGCGCAGGCGCGTGCCTAGCTCCCAGGCCACCTGCGCATCGAAGCGCGGCAAGTGTAGTTCGCGCTCCTGGACTGCGACCCGCTCGAGATCCTCGTTGATTCCCATGATCCGTTACCCCGCCCTGGCTATTTCGCCACCGTAAGTTTCACCAATGTGTCCTGGTTGACGCGCGCGCCGGGCCCGGGCGACTGGGCGACGACCGAGCCCGGCTTGATGGGGATTTTGGGCGGTGCGTCGTCCGCGCCGACCGGAGCCACGGGAACATCGACATATTTCGGCGCCGACGACTTGATGCCGGCCTTGGTGAGCGTCATCTGCGCGGTCACAACCGGCAGTCCGGTCAGGTCGGGCATAACGAAGTCGTCGGGTTGCGTATCGTCGGGCGCGGCCACCAGCAGATTGACGGTGGGTTGCTCAATGCCCTGCGCGTGCGGAGGCGGGTCCTGGGCAAGCACGGTCCCCTCGCCGGCTGCGCCGTACGGAAGCCGTGCGATCGTGCCCACTTCCAGGCCGGCGCGGCGCAACTCGAGTACAGCCACCCGCTCGTTTGCGCCCACCGTGTCAGGGACTTCAACCTTCTGCGGGCCCAGGCTTTCGGCCACGCGCACGCGCCATTCGCGGCGCACCACGGTTCCCGGTTCAGGAGACTGCGACAGAATGTGTCCCGCAGCCACATCGCCGGAGTAATAACGGTTATCGACCTCGAGGTTCAGTCCCAGGCCGGCCGTCTCGCTGCGCGCGTCAACCACCGTCATGCCTTTGAGCGACGGCACCTCTACCTCGGCTCCGTGAATGGCAAACTGCATGGTGACAATTGCGGCCAGCAGGGCTACGGCCACCAGGACCAGGACCAGCGAGGCCACGCGGAAGAAAGCGGCGATGGGGCGCATATTCACGGTTGCAGATTCACCCGCTCAGAAAGATAAGGCTAACGGGTATTATCGGTCACCGGCTCGGGGTGGATGGTCACGCGATGCACCTCAGGGCATTCCAGCTTCAGGCGGTCCTCAAGAGCCGTAATGAGCTCGTGGACGCGGTGCATGGGCATGTCGTCGGGCAAAGAGCAATGACAAGTGAGGGAGATCTGGTCGCCGATGCGGCCAATGACAATGGCGTGGACGTCGGTGATCTCGGGGAATTCTGAGGCCACGGCGCGCAACGCCTGCTCGATCTTTTGGTCCTCCGCGGCGGCTTCCTGGGGCTGCTCAATGGTGGCGGGTTCACTTTCGATGTGCGTCAGCACCGAGTCGATCTCGGGAACATCGCGCCGAATCTCGGCTTCAAGGGCAGTGACGAAGCTGTGCGCCTCACGCAGAGGCACGTTCTCTTCGATCTCGACGTGCAGCTCAACCTGCAAACGCCCATGGTGTGACTGGATGCTGAGCTCGTGCACAGAGACGTTGTTGCGCGCGGCCACGGCCCGGACGCGGTCGAAGATGCTTTCCGCCCTCGACTCACGGGGCACGGTGTGAATGACCACGTCGGCGGTGGGAAGTGCGCGATGCACGGCGGCAGTAGCGGCCTGCACCAGCTCGCCCGTGTGCTCAAAGGTAAAACGGCGCGGCAGCGCCAGCGTGAGGTCGGCAAAGTAGCCGGCGCCAGAGCGGCGGACGCGCGCACGCTCGACAGCCATCACCCCTTCCACTTGCTCCACCTCGCGCACCAGGCGGCGCAGTGTTTCGGCAGGGATCTGGTCCATCAGCACGCCCACAGCTTCGCGGCCCACGCGGACCGTCATTTGCAGAATCATGAGCGAAACGATAATGGCGGCACAGGGATCGGCGTAGTGCAGGGCGGGGACGCCAAAGCGCACACCCAGCCACGTGGCTGCGAAGCCGGCCAGCACCGCCAGCGTGGCCCAGATGTCGGAGGCGAAGTGAAACGCGTCAGTGGCCAGCGCCGGGGAACCGGTGCGGCGCGCCACGGAGCGCAATTGGCGCGAGCGCCAGACGTCCACGCCGATGGAAGCCAGAAGCACCAGGATCGGCCACACCGAGTGGTGCAGATTTACTTCGTGGTAGAGGATGCGGCGAACCGCCTCGATGACGATCCAGGCGCAGGAGACGGCCATCAGGCCGGCTTCGGCAAACGCGGAGAGATTCTCGAACTTGCCGTGACCGTAGGTATGATCTTCGTCGGCCGGCTTGTCGCTTACCTGGACGGAAAAGTACGTCAGTGCGGTGCCGACCAGATCAAGTCCGGAGTGGGCCGCATCAGAAAGTACGCCCAGCGAGCCGGAAAAGAGCCCGGCAACCAGCTTCAACAACGTCATCACCGCCGCAGCGGCCATGGAGCGGCGCGCCACGCGTTGTTTTTCCGCGGAGACGGAGAAATCTCCCGATGCCTGGGGTTCTTCGCGCGAAGTGGTGGCAGTGGAGGGCATCCCAACTCAGGTTACAGGCGGCCGGACAGCGGTGTACAACCCGGCGATTCCAAACGTGTAGGGTTGCCACGTGCAGTCGGTGAATCCCGCCGAGCGCATCATCGGCAACATCTCCTGGGGCGGCGGAAATTTGCCAACGGAAATTGGAAGGTAGCTGTAGGCGCCATTCTTTCCGCAGACCAGTCGTCCAATGGCCGGCAGCACGCGGCGGAAATACACCGCGTAGGCTTTGCCGAGCAGACCGCCCGGTTCGCTGAACTCGAGAATGCCCAACTGCCCGCCAGGTTTGAGCGCGCGATAAAACTCGCGAAGCCCGGCATCATAGTCGGCCAGATTGCGGAAGCCGAAGGAGGTAACGATCAAATCGAGCGATTCGGCGCGCAGAGGCAAGTGCAAGGCGTCGGCTTCAAGAGGAATGGCATAGGGCGCTCCGGGCTTGAGGCGCCGCGATTTGCGAAGTTCGGGTGGGCCAAACTTTTCGGCTCCGCGGCGCAGCATGGCGCGAGAGAAATCGCCGGCGAGAATGGGTTGCGCTCCGGATGGCCGCAACTTGAGCAGCGCCATGGTCAGGTCGCCTGTGCCGCAACAGATATCGAGGATGGTGGCGTCAGGACGGGCCAGGACGGCGCGAAACCTGTGCGCGGCCTTGCGCCACCACAGCCGGTCGACATTGGCCGAGAGAACATGATTGAGCAGATCGTAACGGGGCGCGATGGAGTCGAACATCTCGCGCACGGCGAGCGCTGCGTCTTTCTCGTCCGACGTGCCGATGGGCCTGGCTCCCGTTGCCGGCATTGAAGTGGTCCCTCTCGTTGCTGCAGCGGCCCGACAGCCGCTCTCATTCCTATGCTATCGCTTTCATTCAGTTGACGTTGGCACAAGTGGACGGGCTGGGCGGCACTTCAAGTCAGGTCCGAAAGGGTATAGGCTTGAAGTTGCTGATGGTTTCCGCTTCCCTTTCCGCATTCCCCGCTTTCGCACCGCACCCGCCGCTGACCGACAGTCACGGGCGCGTCATTCACGACTTGCGCGTTTCCATCACCGACCGCTGCAACTACAAGTGCGTCTATTGCCGCACCGGCGAGGCCGGCGCGCAGTATCCCGAGCTGGGCATCGACGAATACCTGCGCCTGATTGGGATTTTTGTCGGCTTGGGAGTTACCAAGGTGAGGCTGACAGGTGGCGAGCCGTTGTTGCGGCGCGGAGTGGTGGACCTGGTGCGCGAGCTGGCGAAACTGCGCACACTCGACGACGAGCCGCTCGACCTGGCGCTCACTACGAACGGACATCTGTTGGAGTCGCTCGCCGGACCGCTGAAGGCGGCCGGGCTGAACCGGGTGACCGTAAGCATGGACGCCGTGGACGCGACGGCTTTCGAGCGGATCACGCGCATTCCGGGCAGCTTCCCGGAGGTTCTCAAGGGAATTCGCGCGGCACGCGCGGCGGGACTTGCGCCGCTGAAAATCAACTGCGTGCTGCTGCGCGGATTTAACGATGACCAGATCGAAGCATTTGCCCGTTTTGCGCGCCAGGAGAACGTGGTGGTGCGGTTCATTGAGTTCATGCCTCTTGAAGAGGGCCGGCTCTGGTCGCCGGAGATCGTGGTGCCTCTCAAGGAGATCGTGGAACGAATCGGGCGAAGCCTTCCGCTGGTGGAGCTGCCGCCGCGCGAAGCGAGCGAAACGGCGCGGCGCTATACCTTCGCCGATGGAGTGGGCGAGATCGGCATCATCGCGCCGGTGAGCCAGGCCTTTTGCGGCGCCTGCAGTCGCGTGCGGCTCACTTCCGACGGCAAGATCCGCACCTGCCTGTTTTCACAGGTGGAACACGACTTATACGGGCGGTTGCGCGCAGGGGAGAGCGAGGGGGAACTGCGCGCCTACGTCGTGCGTACCGTGCAGGGAAAAGAGGCTCGGCATCACATCGGCGAGCCAGGATTCCTTAAGCCGTCGCGGTCCATGGTCCACATCGGCGGCTAACGCCGGTTGTGGGACAATGATCGAAAGAGCCTTGCCCAACAGGTTCAAACGATGCCAAATGAGGCGCCAGAGCGCATTCCGCTCGACGATCTGCTGGTGTTCCATCAACTGGCGCGATCGCTTAATTCGAGCTTCGACCTGGATACAATTTTGCGCACCATCCTGGAGCATATGGAGCGCATGGTGGAGGCGGAGCTTTGGACGCTGCTGATGCTGGACGAGGCCAGCCAGGAACTCTACTACGCAATTGCCGCAGGCCAGGAGCAGGAAGCTCTGCGGGGGTTGCGCGTGAAAATGGGCGAGGGCGTGGCCGGCTGGGTACTGGAGCATGGCGAAACCATGATTGTGCCCGAAGCCGGCGAAGACCCGCGGGTGCAAGGCGACAATTCGAGCCTGAGCGCGATACGCTCGGTGATCGCGCTGCCGCTGCGCGGGCGCACCGGCACGCAAGGCGTAATTGAAATCCTGAACCCGCGCGCCGAAATGTCAGATTACACCATCGCGTTTCTGCACATCCTTGCCGATCATGCGGCTATCGCCATTGAGAACGCGCGCGACGTGGCGCGCATCCAGCATCTAACCATCACCGACGACACCACCGGGCTCTTTAATGTGCGCCACTTATACGATGTGCTGGGCCGGGAACTAAAGCGAACCAGGAAACGCAGCCTGCCGGTAAGCCTGGCGTTCCTTGACCTGGATCGGTTCAAGCTGGTGAACGATGTGCACGGCCACCTGATTGGCAGCGAACTGCTTGCCCACACCGGGCGCAGGCTGCAGGAGTTGAGCCGGAAGCAGGACTCGTGCTTTCGCTACGGCGGCGATGAGTTTGTGATTCTTATGCCCGAAACCAGCCACGAGAATGCGATCGACCTGTCAAAGGCCATGCACAAGGCGCTGATGGAGACCGAATTCAGAATGAAGGGCGGGCTTACGTTGCGCATCAGCTCGAGTATAGGCGTGGCCACCGCCCCGTCCGACGGCGCCCAGGTGCACGCCATCATTGGCACCGCCGATGCACGCATGTACGCAGTGAAAAGCAACGGACGCGGGCAGGTGCGCGGAGCCTGAGGCCCCAGCGCACGTGTCCGCTCGTGTTGTGGTGTGGATTGCCGCGCGGCCCGGGATGGGCCGCGCAGGCCGGTGCGGTTACTTGCCGTTCTTGTCTTTGGCGATGGAGCCGCTCACGCGATTCGCTTCGTGATTGAGTTGCCGCTGATTCTGCTTGGTCAGGTGACCGTTATCGGCGGCCATGTCTTTCTTCTCGTTGTTCTGCAGCTTGGTTTCGCGGCGTTCCAGGTTGGTGGTCTGCTGCGAAGTCAGTTTGTCGTTCTTGATGCCGTTGGCGATGCGATTCTGCTGGTTCTGCTCACGATGGTTGATCTGGTTGACGCGCGGATGGTTGGGATCGTGCACGCCCGGCCCAGCGCCGGAAGTATTGCTGGAAGCGGGCGGCGTGCTGGACGTGGATTGAGCAGCTAAAGGCGCGGCCGCAAAGGCGCAAAGCGCGGCGGCGAAAAGACATAGCTTGAATGGATTCATGCGACGAAAAATCCTCCTATGCGATCTAGATCCTGGGGATTGGCAAATAAAGTATCCGGCGCGTCAAGGAGGGTCAATACAACGAACCGGGCAACGGGAAACAAATTGAAAACAGAGGATTTTTGGCGCCGCGGTTTTCGCCCGCTCCAGAGCGCCGGCGAAGGGTCGGGCAAGCAGTGGATTTCGGAAAAAGCCCCAACTATTTCCTGGTGTCGCCGCCAATCTGGATGACGACATATTGCGCAGGGCCGTCGCCCACGTTCTTTACGGCGTGCAGAGTGCCTAAAGCCACATAGATGATGCTGCCCGGGCCCGCCCGCTCCGCTTTGCCGTCGTGCTCGAACTCGAGCGTCCCCTGTTGGACCACGATCAGTTCGGAGTGCTGAATGCGGTGCGCCGGATTCGGCACTGTTCCCGCAGGCTGCAGAGTCTCGTGCACGGCCACAGATTCGCCCGAAGGCAATGTGCCATTGAACACATTGCGCCCCACGGAGCCATTGGGTGCATTGCGCGCGGTCATGTCGTCGAAGGAGAAGACGCGCGAAGCCGTCAGGGGATTGGAGGGTGCGGACTGCGCCGTGGACGCACTGCAGCAACAGATAACCAGGCCGGCGCAAAGGAATAAATTGCGCATGCGGTGAGCCTCCTTTTTTTCAAGCGGCTGCACCGAGCTTGCCGTCTGTCCAGCGGTGCGCGATTCCTGTCGTGCCGGGTGGGGAGGGGCGCGAAATGGACTGCGCTTAGATGTCCAGGTTCTTGACGTCGAGCGCGTTATCTTCAATGAACTTGCGGCGCGCCTCGACATCTTCGCCCATCAGGGTGGTGAAGATGGCTTCGGTTTCTGCGATGTCCTCGAGCTTGACCGACAGCAAGGTGCGGCGCTCGGGATCCATGGTGGTTTCCCAAAGCTGCGCGGCGGTCATTTCGCCCAGTCCCTTGTATCGCTGCACCTGGTAGTCCTTTTTGCCTTGTTCAACGATGTAGGCGAACAGGTCGCGGGCGGTCTGCTTTTCGACGGGCTCGCGCAATACGCGTGCTGCGCGGCCGCCGGCCTTGGCCTCGGCACGCACCTGGACGCTTCCCGGCGGCGGCGCGCCTTCAGCGTCGGGCTCTTCGTCTTCAGCGCCGGCTTCAGCGGCCACCACGGATTTGACGGCGTATTCAACCAGGAAAGGCGGTTCGAGAAACTCCTTGATCAGCGAATACTTCGACATCATCTGGCGGAATTCGGGGCTCGAAGCCAGCGTCCAGTTGATGAAACGCTCTGCGCCTTGCGCGTCAATGAACTTGATCGACCAGGTGTGGTGTTCCTCATCTTCAACGGGCTTTTCCACCTTCACCTGAAACTCGTCGGCGAGTTCTTTCAGCTGCTTATGCAGCGCGGCAAGTTTCTGGGGAATATCGCCGCCATTCTTCGAGGCGAAGTCGGTGCGTTGCGTCAGCTCGGCGCGGGCCAGCATTTCAGTGAGTCTTTCGTTGCGGATGCGCTTGTCGACCTTCTCGACAAAGCCCAGATACTCATTGAGCGTGGACATGAAACGGGTGAGCTCGGCGCCCTCGATGCGGCCGGCAGCTTCGCCGTGGCGGACGATCATGCCCTCAGCGGCGCGATTGACCATCACCTTCACAAATTCGCGGTCGTCCTTGATGTATTGCTCGAAGCGGCCTTTCTTGATCTTGTAGAGCGGCGGCTGGGCGATGAAGACATGATCGCGCTTGATGAGCTCGGTCATGTGACGGAAGAAGAAGGTAAGCAGCAGCGTGCGGATATGCGAGCCGTCCACGTCGGCGTCGGTCATGAGGATGATCTTGCCGTAGCGCAACTTGGCGGGATCGAAATCGTCTTTGCCGATGCCCGTGCCGAGTGCAGTAATCATGGCGCGGATCTCTTCGTGGCCGAGCATCTTGTCGTAGCGCGCTTTCTCTACGTTGAGAATCTTGCCTTTGAGCGGCAGGATGGCCTGGAAGCGGCGATCGCGCCCCTGCTTGGCGGTTCCTCCGGCGCTCTCACCCTCGACGAGGTAAAGCTCGCAGCGTTCGGGATTGCGCTCGCTGCAGTCGGCGAGCTTGCCGGGCAACCCGCCGCCATCGAGCGCGCCCTTGCGTCGCGTCAGGTCGCGCGCCTTGCGAGCGGCTTCGCGCGCGCGCGCCGCTTCAATGGCCTTGTTGATAATGCGCCGGGCCACCGGCGGATTTTGCTCGAGATACATCCCCAGGCGCTCATTGACGAAGGCCTGAACCACGCCCGCGATGTCAGAGTTGAGCTTGCCTTTGGTTTGCCCTTCGAACTGCGGCTGCGACAACTTGACGCTGACTACCGCTACCAGGCCTTCGCGCACATCGTCGCCGCTCAGATTCTCCTTCATGTCCTTGAAAAGGCCCATTTGCTGGCCGATGAAGTTGATGGTGCGGGTGAGCGCGGTGCGGAAGCCGGAAAGATGCGTGCCGCCGTCGACGGTGTTGATGTTGTTGGCGAAGCTGAAAACCGTCTCAGAGTAGCTGTCGTTGTACTGCAGCGCGATATCGATGTCGACGCCTTCGCGCAGGGCTTCCATCACGATGGGCTTGTCGTGTAGCACGCTCTTGCCGCGATTGAGGTGCTTGACGAACTCGGCGATGCCTCCTGCGTATCGGAATTCGGTGCGGCGGGCTTCGCCCGTCTTGGGGTCGGCGGTGCGCTCGTCGGTGAGCGTGATCTCAAGACCCTTGTTCAGGAACGCCATTTCGCGCAGGCGCTGCGCCAGCGTGTCGTAGTTGAATTCGGTGGTGGCGAAGATGGTCTTGTCGGGAAGGAAATGGATTCTGGTCCCGCGCTTTTTGGTCGTGCCCGTCTGGCGCAATTCCGTGGTGGGAATTCCGCAGCTGTAGTCCTGCTCCCAGGTGTGGCCGTTCTGCCAGACTTCGACGCTGAATTCCTGCGCCAGCGCGTTGACGCAGCTCGCACCCACGCCGTGCAGTCCGCCCGAGACTTTGTATGTGGAGGAATCGAACTTGCCGCCCGCGTGCAGTTTTGTCAGCACTACCTGCACTCCAGGCATTTGCTCGCCGTTCGCCAGAGTTTTCATGTCGACGGGAATTCCGCGGCCATCGTCGACCACGGTGATGGAGTTATCGACGTGGATGGTGACGTCGATTTTCTTGGCGTAGCCAGCCAATGCCTCATCGACGGAGTTATCAACAATCTCATAAACGAGGTGGTGCAGGCCGATCTCGCCGGTCGATCCGATATACATCGCGGGGCGCAGACGCACAGCTTCCAGGCCTTCCAGCACCTTGATGTTTTCGCTGGTGTAGTTGTCGTTGTCGCCGTGCATAGAGCTGCTACTCAGAACTTCAGTGGCCATAGAATTCCGTTCGCGAGGTATGTCGAGGTCGAGGGTCGCCGGAGCCGGTGCAAGAGGTTTTTCAGCCGACTAAGCGCTTGAAAAAAGGGGGGCTATCAAACGCGTTTGTCTAAGCCAATTTTATCATGCCGAGGGCTGCCGGAGGGCGTGATGGAGACAGCTTGAGTGCGGTGCAGAAGGAGTTACCTTGCATCGAATAAAGAGCGGGAAAGTGACGTCGGTAATCATTTGGTATGTTATTTTGTTATCTTTATGAAAAAGATAGATTTATTTGTAAATTTAGGATACACTAGCTCTCCGAAAGAGGGAAATCTTCTTTCTACTTGAATTTCGAGGTGTTACCAAAGATGAAAGTCGCCATTCGTGTGTTCGCGCTCGTCGTCGCTCTTGCTGGGCTTGCCTCGGCATCTTTCGCTCCAGCCTCCACCCAGGCACTTTCAGCTCGCTCTTCAGTGAAGACGGCGGGGCCTGGTCCGACCACCACGCTGCCGTATCCTCCGCCTTGCCAGTCGAACGGTAGTTGCTTCGTCTCATCGCCAAGCCGATAAATCGTTTTCTCGCTAGCAGCGCGTTGCTAGCACGAAAGTGCCAGAAGCGCGTTACCCTTTAGTGTTTGAGGCGCAAGGCACAATGGCGCTATCCTGAGTTTGTTCTAAGAATCGCGCAGGATAGCGTCTATGCCTTTGAATGCCGCAATGTCGGCGATGAACACGGCCGAGTTTATTCTCTGGGCCGCGCTCGCCGTCCTGTTCTGGAAAAAGGGCTTGCATCGCCGCTTCAAGGCGATGAGCTATTACCTCGCGTTGCGTGTGATCTCCACGCCGGTGCTCCTGCTTGTGCTTTACGAGGAATCCCAGCCGTGGGGCCTCGATCATCGCATTGGCGAGCTCTACTACTTCGGCTTTTTCGCCACTTACCTGGCTAGCGCGGTTCTGCTGTTCTTTATTTGCGTCGAGGTCTTCCGTTCGGCCCTGTCGCTGTTTCCTGGAATCACCAAGCTCGCTATTGTCATCTTCCGCTGGGCGGCGGTGGTTTCAGTCATCGTGAGCCTGAGCTCGATCTCGTATGCCAGCAAGGGCGTCTATATCATCGCCGACGTCTCTTACGGCCTGATGCGCGCCATGAGCGTGCTTGAACTGTGCCTGTTGGCCTTCCTTTGCTTGAGCATGAATGCCCTCCGCCTGACGGTGCGGGATTTGTCGTTCGGCATCGCTTTCGGCTTCGGCTTGATGTCGACAGCGGACTTCGTTGCCGCTTCGTGGAGCTCACGCATCGCTTCGATGACCGATCCGCTGCAGTTCTTCTGCGAATCGCTGATTCTGGCCACCCTGACAATCTGGATGGTTTATTGCATCCTGCCGGAGCCGGCGCGCAAGCCCGTGCTGATGCCGGCGAGCTCGACTATTTATCGGTGGAACGAGATTGCGTCCGCGCTGGGCCACACTGGAACCAGGATCGCCGTGCAGCAACCGGCCAACAGCTTCTTCCTCTCGGATGTGGAGCGGGTGGTCGAGAAAGTTCTGGCCCGGAATATGAAGGGCCGTGAGTCGGAAACTTAGATATAAATAGGGGAGGAAGCATAGAGAGAAAGGCCGCGGCAGGTGCCGCGGCCTTTTTGCTTTCAGAATTAACTAGAGTTCTCTACTCACCTGCCGCCGGGTCGATAGAAGCGAAGCGGCCGCGACGGCCACGGTCGGTAAAGACCACTCGGCCGGTGACCTTGGCGAACAGTGTGTCGTCAGAACCGATGCCCACATTGGGGCCGGCTTTAATTTTGGTGCCGCGCTGGCGCGCAATAATGGAGCCGCCGGTGACCAATTGGCCTGCGAATGCCTTCACACCCAGCCTTTGCGCGTTTGAGTCACGTCCGTTTGTGGAGCTGCCTCCACCCTTTTTGTGTGCCATTGCCGAATCCCTCTCAAATACAGCTTTTAGCTCTTGGTTTCTCTCGTGCAAGAAACAGCCGCGTCTACTTTTCCGAATAGGTGACGCCGTCGGCCACGATGGCCTTGATGCGTACCTCGGTAAAGTTCTGGCGGTGCCCCTGGAGCTTCTTGTATTGCTTCTTGCGCTTGAAATGGAAGACCAGCACCTTGTCGCCGCGGCCATTGCCGAGAACCTCGGCTGTCACTTTGGCAGAGGCCGGCTTGGCCAACGAACCCGGCTCGCCGGAGACTGCCAACACATCGCTGAACTCGATGCTGGGGCTGCCCGACGGGACGCTCTCGATCTTCAATACGTCGCCCGGAGCCACGCGGTACTGTTTGCCCCCGGTGCGAATCACTGCGTACATACCAAATCCTCCAGCGCCTTAGTCTTCAGGAATCAGGCGCAAAGCACCACTCCGTGTGCTTTGATTGGGCGAATCAAGATGGGTGATTGAATCGGCGGCTCGATAGCGCCAATTCCATGCGGAATGCCCGCCCCGCCTCGCGCGCACCCTTTAACAGGAATGCCTCGCCAAGCTCTTCAATTTTATCGTCAAGCGGCAAAGCGGGTCAATCGAGCCCACGCACGGATTTGGGGGCTTTATCGCTGGTTCCGGCGGCCGCGTCCACACTGGATCGGACACGAGGCAGTTCCAGGTTGGAACACACCATGAGATTGGGAATTCTCCGATTCCTGGGCCCGCGCCGATGGGGCTAAGCACTTGAGTGGAGGCCCGCGAGGGTCTACTTTGCTAGGCATGCTGGGCCTGGCGAAAGATCTCCCGGCCACGACCGAACCGGAAAACACGTCTGGCACGATGGTGGCTGCAAAGAGCGAGCCCAGAAGCCCTCAGGCGCGATGCCGGATCCCGGCCGGGCGGTCTGCGCGGCGAATGCTCGCGATCGCGCGCGGATTTCAACGCATTTTGGAGCAGGACCCGGACCGGCCTGAGGCTCTGGTGGGAATGTGCCTAGTGGCTCTGGCGAGCCGGCAGACTGAAGCCGCGGTGAAGATGGCCTTCAGGGCCGTCGATGTGGTGCCGGGGATGGCAGCAGCGTGGGTCGCGCTGGGGCAGGCGCTCAAGGCCGCCGCGCGGTTCGATGAGGCGGAGCAAGCTTACGGGCAGGCAATTCGATTGGACGCGAAGAGCGTGCCGGCGCGCATTGGGATGGGCGAGTTGAAGATCGCGCAGGGACATCCGGATGCGGCTTTGGCCGAGTTCGAGATGGTTCTCAAGAGGAGGCCGGCTGCGATCGGTGCGCAGCTCGGGCTGGGAAATGCGCTCGCGTTGATGGGGCGCAATGAAGAAGCGCTCGCGCGATACGAAACGGCGCTCACGTTTCGGCCTCGCCTGCCGGAGGCGGAGTTTGCGGCCGGGTTTGCATTGGCGCGTCTCGGTCGTATGCGCGACGCAGAGAGGCGTTACCGACGGGCGCTTGCCGAGTGGCCGGACTTTGCCGCGGCGTGGATCAATTTGGGTAGCCTGCTGCGGGAGCGGGGGCAGGATGTGTATGCGGAGGCGGCACTGCGGCGCGCCGTCGAGCTGCGGCCGGACCTGGTTTCGGGATGGGTCAACCTGGCCATTCTGGAGCGGGAGCGGAGCCGGCCTGAGGCGGCGGAGGCTTATCTGCGGCGAGCCTTTGCGCTGAATCCCAGTCAAGTAGAGACGCTGGCAGCGTGGTGCCAGTTTCGCATCGCAGAGCAAGACACGGCAGGCGCGTGGAGATGGCTCTGCTGGGCGCTCCAACGCAATCCCGATTTCGATGAGGCTGTGAATCTGCACGGCATTCTATTGCACAAGGAAAGGCGATTCCGAGAGGCGGTCGAGACGTTTGAACGGGCAGAGGCTCTGGGCAACCACGCAGCGGCTTCGAATCGCGGCAATTCCCTGCTCGACCTGGGGCGAATGGAAGAAGCACTGTGCGCGCACGAGACGGCAGTCGAGCGCGATCCCGCGAGCGCCGGCGCCCGGTACAACCTGGCGCTGGTGCAATTGAGGCTGGGTGATTGGGAGCGGGGTTGGCAGGGCTACGAGGCGCGCTGGCAATTTCGCGAGGTGCACCGTGCGCCGCGCGTCTTTAAACAGCCGAGATGGCGCGGCGAGGAGTTAAAGGGCGAGCGCATCCTGCTGCACGCTGAGCAGGGACTGGGCGACACCATTCAGTTCTGCCGGTACGCGGCGCTGGTGGCGGCGCGCGGCGGCGTGCCGATTCTCGAAGTGCAGCTGGCCGCGGAGCGGCTGATGCAATCGCTGGCCGTGATGCGCGCCGGACGAGCGCGAACCGTGGCGATCGGATCGGATCCGCCGGAGTTCGATTTGGAGTGTCCTCTGCTGAGCTTGCCCGCAGTGTTTGGGACGACGGTGGACACGGCGCCATGGGTGGGCGCCTACCTTGGCGCAACTGCAGAACCGGCAGCGGAGAAGCGGTCGCAGTTTCCCAGCGCCGGCCGCCAATTGCGCGTGGGCCTGGCGTGGGCAGGCAATCCGAAATACAAGGCAGATGGCGCACGGTCAGTGCGATTGGAAACTCTGCTGCCACTGCTGCGCGCGGAGAATGTCACCTGGATTTCGCTGCAAAAGGGAGAAGCTGCAGAGCAGCTGGCTAAATTGCCGAACGACGTTGCGATTTGGGATGGCTCGAGCAACGACCGCGATCTGGCGGAGACGGCGGCTGTTGTCGCCGGGCTTGACCTGGTGATCACTACGGACACCTGCATCGCGCACCTGGCAGGAGCGATGGCCAAGCCGGTGTGGATTTTGCTGCCAAACCTGGCGGACTGGCGCTGGATGCAGGAGATGGAAACGACGCCCTGGTATCCGACGGCGCGCTTGTTGCGGCAGAAGGCACCCGGGGATTGGGCGGGAGTTGTGGAGCGCGCGCGCCGGGACCTGCTGCCGCTTACCCGATCGGCCGCGGCTTGAAGGGATGCGCCGGAGGACCGCCATCGATCCGCGAACAGGCGCCAATTCATGGGCTTGTTTGAGCCGAGATTGCGCCCACAACTGAGCCCTCTCTTATCCTGAAACGCGCAACTGAAGGGATCCGCTCGGAGAGTCTAACTGATTCTAATAGACTTAGTGAGCAATTGTTTTCTTCTTGACATCGAGTACTCTATATTATAGAGTTCTCTGTATAAAAAGCAAGCCGATCAAGCGGCAGAGGAGGTTGCATATGACGGGTGAACTGGATGGAAAGGATCTGGCCGAGCGGGTGATGTTGATTGAGAGCATGATGGCCGAGGGGCGGCGGAGGACGGCGAACTTCGGATGGTCGTTTGTGCTGTGGGGCGTGGCCTACCTCGTAGCCACAGCGTGGGCCGTGTTGGGCAAGAGCAACCTGGCGTGGCCGGTGACGATGATTGCCGCGGGAATCATCACGGGGATCGGCTTCTCGCGTATGGCGCATGGCAAGCCGGCCACGGTGGTGAGCCGGGCAGTGAGCGGTGTGTGGGCAGCGATGGGCATTTGCATCTTCATTTTGCTGCTGTCGCTGGGGTGGGGCGGGCACTTCGATGGAAACATCTTCGTGGCCATTATTGGCGCGATGCTGGGGCTGGCCAACATGGCCTCGGCCATCATCCTGAAGTGGAAGGCTCAGTTTTTCTGCGCAGTGGTATGGCTGGCTTCCACGGTGGTTGCGAGCTTCGGGCCGCTTCAAGCAGCGTGGATTGCCTTCCTGGCGGCGACTTTCATCGGCCTGATTGGCTTCGGCATCTATGCCATGATTTGCGAATCGCGCCAGCGCAGGCAGAACGGGGTGGCTCATGCCTGAGCTGCCGGAGTTGAACCCTGTGATTCACGGGAAGCTGCGCCTGGCGCTGCTTTCGCTGCTCGCGGGCGTCGACGAGGCGGAGTTCACGTGGCTGCGCACCAAGACGGGCTCGACGGACGGCAATCTGGGCGCGCAGTTGATGAAACTGGAAGAGGCTGGATACGTGACGGTGGAAAAGCGGTTTGTGCAGCGCAAGCCGCAGACGCTTTACCGCATGACAGAGGCAGGGCGTGCAGCGCTGAGCGACTACGTGCTGGCATTGAAACAGCTACTGGGTGCGGCGATCTGAAAGGCGCGATGATGCAGGAAACTGACGGCAAATCGTATTCCTGGCGCGCGGACAGGGCGAATGGGCGGTCGCTTTGAGGAACCTTGGGCAGGGCGAATGACCAAGGTTTGCGCCCAATCGTCAAAGAATATGGCAAACTTGAACAACGGCAGGGCTTCGAAGCGCCGATAGCATTCGGTTGGGATTTGCGGCGTTTTCCCTGGAGGCAGAATGAGCATGGCAGCGAGACTTCGCAAAAGCATTGTGCGATTTCTTGCGCTATCGGCAGCGTTGCACGTGCTGGTGTCGGCGATTGTTCTGATGGTGGAGCACCGGCAGCGGACGACGCTGGTGGTGAAGCAGAAGCCGGTGAAGTATTATCCGGCGATGCTGCTCGAGGCCGGTGGAATCAAGGCCAAGCGAACGGATGCTCCGCCGGGCCGCAAAAAACATGCCGAAGCACCTAAAAATGCCACGTCGGACCTGGCCATGAATCCGAATCCCGCGCCCGCCGCGGGACGCCCGGTGAGCGCGCCCGACAGCACAGCCGCAGGCAGCGGAGCCGATCAGCAGAACGCAGATCCGGCGTTTCCGGTCTTTTCGCCGCGGCCCCCGGTGACTGACCGCTCGCTGCTGCCCAGCTTGAATCAGGAAGTGGTGGTGGACGTGAAGGTGAGCGCGACCGGCGACGTGCTGGAGGCCACACTGGTGAAAGGCATCGGCAACGCGCTTGACCAACTGGTGCTGGAAACGGTGAAGACGTGGCGCTTTCATCCGGCGACAGTGAATGGCACGCCCGTGGCCACCGAGGCAGAGCTGATCTTCCCGTTCAATCGCAGTTATCCGACGATGCCGAGCTGATACTCCTTTGAGCTCGCAGTCCGCAGTTCATAGCCGCCAGTGGTCAGCGATCAATAGTCTGAATGCCGGATGCGGACTCGGACTCGAGCGAGCCGCGCACGCGCTGCATGATGCCCAGATAGAAGGCGAGATTGTGGATGGAGTTGAGCGTGGCGGCCAGCGGCTCGCCTGATTGCATCAAATGGCGCAGGTAAGCGCGCGTATAGCGGCGGCAGACGGGGCAGGAGCAGGCGGGGTCGGGTGGGGACTGGTCTTCAGCGTACTGCTTGTTCTTGATGTTGAGCCGGCCTTCGCTGGTAAAGAGCAGCGCGTGGCGTGCGGCGCGCGTGGGAAGAACGCAATCCATCATGTCGACGCCCATGCGCGCGTATTGCTCGATCTCGTCGGGATAGCCGACACCCATCACATAGCGCGGCTTGTCTTTGGGCAGCAGCGGCAGCACTTCGGCCACGATCTCCAGGGTGATCTCGCGCGGCTCGCCGACGCTGAGGCCGCCGATGGCGTAGCCGTCGAATTCCATCTCGACAAGACGCTCGGCGCATTGGCGGCGGAGATCGCGGTACATGCCGCCCTGGACGATGCCGAAGAGGCCCTGCGTGCGCCAGATCTTTGCATCAAACCAGGGAACTTCGTGGCAGTGAGCGCGGAAATGATCGAGCGAGCGGCGCGCCCACGCCATGGTCAGGCGCAGGCTCTCTTCCGCGCGAAAGCGATCGGCGGGATATTCGGTGCATTCGTCAAAGGCCATGCAGATATCGGCGCCGAGGGCGATCTGCACGTCGATGGAGTGCTCGGGAGTGAAGAAGTGCGAACTTCCGTCGAGGTGCGAGCGGAAGCGGACGCCATCTTCAGTGACTTTGCGCAGCGCGGTGAGCGAGAAAACCTGAAATCCGCCGGAATCGGTGAGCAGGGCATGCGGCCAGCTCATAAAGCGGTGCAGGCCGCCCATGCGGCGAATGGCCTGGTGGCCGGGGCGCAGATAGAGATGATAGGTGTTGCCGAGAATAATTTCGGCGCCCAGAGATTCGAGCGTCTCCTGCGGGACGGCCTTGACCGTGCCTTGCGTGCCGACAGGCATGAAGACGGGTGTTGCGACGGTTTGATGCGGCAGGCCCAGACAGCCGCGGCGGCCGCCCGCAGGCGTTTCAGCCATGAGCTGGAACGGTGGAGTCACCTCCTGATTTTATCGGGCAGGAAGGCCCACTCCTCGCGCAAAAGCAACGATAAACTCTTGGAGTGGCCGGCGCGTGCGGAAAGATTGCAGCGGGCTGGCGCAGCAAGGAGGCGGCGCGTGCGATTCATTGATCGCGAAGAA
>JASHYS010000168.1 GCA_030042915.1 Acidobacteriaceae bacterium | reverse complement strand
ACGCGGAGCGGCTTGAAGCGGTTCTCGACGATCCGTACATCCTGATTTACGAGAAAAAGATCAGCGCCATGAAAGATCTGCTTCCGCTGCTGGAGCAGGTGGCGCGTGGTGGCAAGCCATTGCTGATTATTGCCGAGGATGTTGAAGGCGAGGCGCTGGCCACTCTGGTGGTAAACAAGCTGCGCGGCACGCTGAACGTGGCAGCCGTCAAGGCTCCGGGATTCGGCGATCGGCGCAAGGCTATCCTGGGCGACATCGCGATTCTCACCGGCGGCAAGGCCATCACCGAGGACCTGGGCATCAAGCTGGAAGGCGTGAAGCTCGAGGACTTGGGCAAAGCCAAGCGCGTGACCATTGACAAGGACAACACTACGATCGTGGACGGAGCCGGCAAGGCCAGCGACATCGAGGGCCGTGTCAAGGAGATCCGCTCGCAGATCGAGAAAACCACCAGCGACTACGACAAGGAAAAGCTGCAGGAGCGGCTGGCCAAGCTGGTGGGCGGCGTGGCCATCATCAAGGTGGGCGCGGCCACCGAGACCGAGCTGAAGGAGAAGAAGGCTCGCGTTGAGGATGCGCTGCATGCCACGCGCGCGGCCGTTGAAGAGGGCATCGTTCCCGGCGGCGGCGTCTCGCTGGTGCGCAGCATGTCTGCGGTCCAGAAGCTGATCGAAACGCTCCAGGGCGACGAGAAGATCGGCGCGCAGATCGTGCTGCGGGCGCTCGAAGAGCCGCTGCGCCAGATCGTCGAGAATGCCGGCGAAGAAGGCGCGGTGGTTGTGGCCAAGGTGCTGGAGTCGAAAGATAACAACTACGGCTACAACGCGCTGACCAGCAAGTTCGAGGACCTGGTGAAATCGGGAGTCATCGATCCCACCAAGGTGACGCGGACCGCTCTGCAGAATGCGGCATCGATCGCGGCGCTGCTGCTCACCACCGAAGCGCTCGTCGTCGAGCTGCCCGAGCCCAAGACTCCGGCCCCGGCCGGCGGGCACGGCGGCATGGGCGACATGTACTAAAGGCGGCGAATAAAAAGCAGGGAACAGAAACCCTGTTGTCGCCTCGGTCCACAAATGCAAAGGCCTCCGGTTTCAGCCGGGGGCCTTCTTTTTGCGGTTCACAGTTCGCAGTTCACAGCGAACAGCGAACAGCGAACAGTTAAAAGCCAAAAGCTAGAAGCTAAAAAGCCAAAAGCTAAAAAGGCCTCCAGTATTTAATTGGGAGCCTTTTCATTGTTTTTTAGTTTCGTTCTGTTGCGCCGGTAGTATGCTGAGGCGTTCTTTGAAAACCACCCAGGAGGGAAATATGGTTTTGTCCAGTTGGAAGCGGCTCAGAATCGCTTCTGCTTTCGTCGTGCTAACCGGGGCCGTGTCTGCGCAGGCGCCATTCCAATTCCAGCTTCACAGTTCGACTTTCACTAACGAGGGCACTCCGCCGCTCTCCATGATTTTGAACAACCAGGTCAGCGGGGTGAACACCTGCACGGCAAGCGGAGCAGCGGGCGGCGACCAGTCGCCGGAGCTCAACTGGAGCGGCGCGCCTTTTGGCACGCGCTCCTATGTGGTCGTGCTCTACGACACAACAGCGTCCTTTACACACTGGGGGATGTACAACATCGCGCCCTATGTGAACTACCTTCCTGAAAACGCGGGAGTGGCTAACAGCGCATACGGCCCGGAGATTTTGAACGATTTCGAACTTGGCCAGCAGTACGACGGTCCCTGCCCGCCGGCTGGATATGCCCCGGACGTGCACAACTATGTGTTCACCGTGTACGCGCTCAGCACGACGCTGGACTTGCCCAGCTCTGCCAACTTTCCGGCCAACGCCGAGACCCTCTATCAGGCGCTCATCAAAGCGGGCGTGAATGGCCAGATTCTGGCCCAGGCCAGCTTGACGGCGCTTTATTCCGCGACTCCAGGGACGCCGCATACCGACTAACCGCCGCCTCGCGCTGTATGGCCTAAAGGCACAGGCGGAGAGCAGCCCACTGAGCGCTCGCGGCGCTCCACACCATCTGGCGAGCAAAGCAAAAGGCCTCCAGTGATACTGGAGGCCTTTGTGCACAAGAAGAGTTTTTCGCAATTACCGGGCGCGTGCAAGGCGCCGCGCGAGGCTCAGAACCCGGGGCCGCGAGCCGAATGATCTCCGCACTACATGATGACTGCGGGCGCTGCTGCCGCCTGCGAAGCCAAACCGCCAGCGGTTTCGGCAGGGCGTAGCGAGCGCAGCCAGCCAGCAGAAAGCCATGCGCGCGGAATAACAAACTCCGACCAGCCGCAGTCAAGGCAAACTCGGATGTCCGGAGAAGGCGTCATCGGTGGATGACTCAGCGTGCGAGGACTATTGCGATAGAGCCGGATCTCTGCCGGCACAACAGACACCGCGGCAGACTGACACTTCGGGCAGACCATACAAAACCACCTCAAGAGATCCGGAGGAAGGAGTCTCAAAGGAGCGACCGTGGGGAGTGATCTAATGTAACGGGATTTCGGTCCTGTTTTCAACAGAAACTACTGGGGATTTTGACCAGATTTGATGTTTGCTTTCATATTACGAAATCAATATTTTGTTATATAAAATCAACTCTTTTGAACGATTGTGCCGGAAGCCATGGGAAGCAGGCGCTTTAGGGAGCGGCCGGAGGTTTCAGAGGTGTCTAGACAGGTTCGGAGGGGTGCCGAATATTTGCGCAAATCTTTGCGCAAGAGAAGTTTGCGCAAAGATTTGCGCAACAAATACGGGAGGGCCTGCACAAGGCAGGCCCTCCGAACTACGTGTTGCGACGAGATCAGAAAACCAGGTGCAACGACATCTCCACCAGCCGCTGGCTTCCGATGGCGTGGGTCACCACCCCCAGCTCATTGCCTGAGGCAGTCGGCACCGTGTACATCTCCCACGCGCAGGCGGTCGAAGAGCCGCTGCAGGTTGCGGTGCCGGCGGGCGTAGTCACAGAGCCCGCGTAGGGCTGCGCCTGGGTTCCGTCGGCATACCCTCCCGGCGGGTTGGCGAGCTCCTCATACAAAGGGCTCAAGGTGATGTCGTTGTTTGGCACGTCGAAGCTCGGCGTGTTGGTTACGTTGAAGACCTCAAACTGGTACCGCAGGTCGTACCGCTCTGCCAGGTGGATCTCCTTCTGAAGCGTGATATCGGCGCGCTTCTGGGCAGACTGCCGGAAGATGTTGCGTTGTCCCGGCACGAAGGTGGTTTCGTATACGTCGCACAGCGGACCGCCCCCCGGTCCGGCATTGCCGGCCGCCGTGGTCGTGTCGCAGGGCGGCACGCCGTTTTGCCCGGGAGCTATGAGCGGAACATAGAAGTCGGACGCATTCAGCGCCGGATGGTAAACGGGGCCCGGCGAGGTGTAAGCGCCGGAGACGCCGGTCTTCACTGCTTTGGGCGAGAGCCCCGATTGGATGGGCAGAATCGGATTCATTAGTTCGATGTTCCCACCGAAGTACTCGCTGCCCACTGATCCGGAATAGTCGTAAATGCTGTACGGCTGGCCGCTGGTCAGCGCCGTGATGCCCAGCAGGGACCAGTCGTCCACCACTTTGCTCAGCCAATTATTCCGATCCTTCACGGCATTGGGCACGTTCAGCACGAAGTTGAACGTCAGCACATGCGTCTGGTCAAAGTCGGCGTCGGCGTACGACGACCGCAGATCAGCGGGGTTATCGCCGGTGAAGAACAAGCCGATGTCGCTCTGCTCATCCAGCGTGTGCGACCAGGTATAGGAGACGCCGGCCTGGAAGTCGTGCGACATTCGCTTTTCGAGGTGCGCCTGGAGCGCATCGTAGGAGGAAATCCCCACTGTCTCGAAGCTGGCAGAGTTAGGGTCATACCCAACATACGGAACGCGCAGATCGGCGTTGCCGCCGGTGAACGAATCGTATGGCTCCGTGGCCATAGGCAACGGGTTCCCGTTGGAGTCGGTGTCGTTGCTCAGCACCTGAACGCCGTACGAGTACTCCTGGCCGTGACAGGCGGAAAGCGTCTGGTAATTGCCCGGCGTGCACAGTGCCGGTTCGTTGAACGGAATGGGAATCACTGCGTGCTTGCCGCGGTTCCCCACATAGCCGATGTCGATTGACGTGTCTCCACGCGGCTGCCACTGCATATCCAAAGTCCAGTTTTCCGTATATGGCAGGACGTTGTTTACGTTGTAGTTCCCGATCACCAGTGGCCCGTCGGGCGCGCCGTCGTCGCAGCTATAGGGAATCAGGATGCTCTGGCCGCTGCTGGTGTAGCCATTGAACACATTGGCTGCAGTGCAGGTGGATTCAATGGAGTCAATCGTCGGCATCAGCGATGCAATGTTGCTGGGCGTGGTCGGCGATACAAAGCTGGTGAAAGGCTGGCTGAGCGTTCCATTGGCGCTCGTGTAGGCCGCAAAAGGCGCTTCCTGGGTCACGCCAAAGGGCCCGCTGATCCCCGACCCGGCCGGCGGAGAAAGGTACTGGAAGTACTGCCCGCGGTTATAGTACATACCGGCGCCGGCGCGCCAGATCACTGTTCCGTGGTTGAACTTTGGCGCCCATGCCACCCCGATGCGCGGGGCGATGCCCCATTGCCGGCCAGTCAGCGTGGAATCGCTCACACCGGGCGTTCCGAACTGTTTGTTGTTCCCGGCCACGATGAAGCCCGTGTCAGTTACTGCACTGTCTGTGGACGAATAGCGGGAGGGGTCGAAGTTGAACAGGTCGCCGTTCTTCTCGCTGAACGGTCCATTGTAGTCATAGCGCACACCGGCGGTGACGCTGAGATTGGGCAGCACTTGCCATTTATCCATTGCGAAGCCGCCAATGTCCTGGGAGCGGTAATAGCGATTGGAAGCGCCCTGCAGCACTTTTCCGCCGTGCAGTTTGCCCGCCAGGAAATTCGTAAATGAGCTCGTCTCCACATACGAATGATTCTCGGCGTCGTTCCTGATATTAAGCTGGGTGTAGTTGTAGTTAAACCCGGCGCTGACGGTGTGCTTACCCAACGAAAAGATGGCTGTGGTCGATGGGGATAAACGATTCTGGAAGTATCCCTGATCGATGAAGCCATCGTCGTTCAGGGGCCCCACTTTGGCCGTGTCGAAGGGAGAGTAGCTGTCCACCCCAAAGTACTCCCCTTCGATGCCGGGCAAAATGTTCCCGGGCGCGGTGATGCTCACGTCAGAGGCGGAGAGCCCATTGGAAAAGCTGCTGTACACCTTCTGCCGCGAGAAGCCGACCGTCTGCACCCAGTTGATCCTCGGCCCGATGGTGATGGAGTTGGTCAGGGACCCGGTCTGCGCTCCGGTGTCTTCGCTCACTGGGAAGCCGAAGGTGTCGGAGGACGCAAAAGGACTCACCGTGGGCGTGTGCTGGTAGAGGTACTTGGCAGAGAGATGGTCGTTGCCGCTCGCGTTGAAGTCCAGCGACCCGGTGCCCCAATCTCCCTTGAAGGTGGAGGTGCTGATTTGGTTTACGTCCGGCTGCCCGCCCAGGAGCTGGGATTCCGCATTGGCGTCCGCCGATGGGATCAGATAGTTCCCGTTCAGCTTTTCCTGCAACAGCGCAACGGCCGCCGAATTCCACGAGGAGGACGGATGTTTCTGTGCTCCGTTAGTGGCGCAATCCTCCGAGGACGTGGTGTACCCCCCGTTGGCGGCGAAATAGCTGCACAGGGCATTCGCGATGCCTGTGGTGCTGCGGTCATCGGTCAGTCCTGAAGGCACCTGGAACTGCGCCAGTGCGCCCGTCTGGTCGGAATCGTACAGGTGCTGGTAACCCACGAAGAAGAACAGCTTGTTTTTTACGATCGGCCCGCCGAGGGTTCCGCCCGCGTTCCAGCGGTGCAGTTGAGGGTCCTCCTCTGAAGCCGGAAGCGTGCCGAGCTGGACGTCCTGCTTGTAGAAAAACGGATCCGCGTTCATGAAGTTATTGCCATACACTCCGTAGAGCTGTCCGTGCAGCTTGTTCGAGCCGCTTGAGGTGATCATGCCGATGTGGGCGCCGCTGGTCTGTCCTTGCCCCGCGTCGTACATCGAAGTCGTTACGCTCAGTTCCTGGATGAACTCCGGCGGCGGCGAGGCCAGTCCGTTGCCGTTCGACCCGTATACAGCGACGTTGTCCTGCGTCTGTCCCCCGGTCGTATTTCCTTCGCCGATGTTGAACTGAAACCGTTGCGACTCGTCCTGGCTGGAGGTTTGCCCATTGAACAGGTTGCCCACGTCCACGCCGTTTACGGTGATGGTGTTGTCAGTGGCGCGCTGCCCGTTCGCCCAGATGGGCTGGTTACCCAGACCGGCATCGGTGCCCACCCCCGCCAGCAACTGCGAACTCACGCCCGGCGCCAGAACCGCCAATTGCGTAAAACTGCCCGTGGCCAGCGGCGTGGCGGCGATTTGAGCCTGGTCAAGCGTGTAGCCGTTGGTCGTGTCGGTGGCATTCAGCATGGGATTGGCGTTCACGGTCACCGATTCCGAGACGCTTCCGGGCTTGAGGCTGGTATTGATCGTTGTCGCTCGGGATTCCTGCACCAGCAGATTGGGGATGCGTTCCGTTGCAAAACCGTCTTTGGCGATAGACACATCGTAAGTGCCAATGGGAAGATCGAGGATCTGCCAGAATCCCGTGTTCAAGGTCTTGATGGAACGGGTGAGCGTGGTTTGGTTGTTGATTGCCGTCACCGTAGCTCCGATCACGGCCGCTCCCGTCGTATCGAGCACGGTGCCGTTCAAGGAGCCCAGCGTCTCCTGTTGCGCGAGCATGAGAGGCGCAACCAGAATTGCGGCCAGGCAGACAACGCCCAGGCGAATCCGATGAAATGTCATAACTGCCCTCCAAAGTAGTTTGCTTTCGACAAGGAATTGCGTTGACAAAGAGCGACGCGGCCGCTGCGGCGATGCGGCACAGCAGGCAGCGCGCCAGCCATTTGACACTGGTCGGCCCGCAGTCATCCAGGGCGCATTCGAATATGCAAGAACGTTCGGCTCCCCAAGTCGCAAGGGTACAAATCCTCGATGAATATTCGGTGAACTGCCAAACGAAACCGCGTGCATGGCAAAACGGCAGTGAGAACCACGAATGGTTCGCGGACTTGCCTGGCGCATGGATGAGGGATATCCGGGCCCGGGTCGAACGGTCTCTAGTCTCTACCGCCGTGCCCTCACGCGAAAGCATTTCAATTACAGCAAACGAAACGCAGGGGACAAACAAAGGCCGACAGAGGCGATGAAACGGCGCGGTTTCCAGTCTCCGGCTTGCGCTGTCAACCAGGTTCTTTGTATCCGTTTTGTGTCTGCAGGCTCCAGCGCCTGTAAACACTCCGGGAATCCGACCACCCGGGCCCGCTGATCTTTCAAGAGGGCCATTGTAGGGCAGAAACGCCGTATTTTCCAAGAGGGAAATGCCGGAAATCGGATTGCATGGTGCGGAAAAATAGGGGGTTGCCGGCTAATCTGTGGAAAAAGCGGGGAACCCCGGTCTCCGGAGACCAAGCCCTGCCCTGGGCGCCCCGACGCGGCTTGTATGACTTTCGCGGTCTCAGCACCCGGAAAGCGCAACTTCCGCATGCCCGCTGATCAGCCACAATCCGTGTCTTGTAACAAGGGCACGGCCTCAGCCGGGCCGAAAGCGCCCCTTCAAACGATGCTGGCTTTAGCCCCTGAGGGCTGCCTTGTGTCAGGGCACGACTTCAGTCGTGCCAAAACGCGCGGCTAAGGTTTTTCGAAATCAAGTACGCGGCGCAGCCGCGATGAATTCTCCGACACTCCCAAATCTTCATAACTTCCGCGTAGCCGGTCAGCCCATCCACAGCACCGCCGAACGTGGTCCACCGTCATGTCAAGTCCCGTCCTCCCGCTAGACCCACGCTATCTCTCTCATTCCAAGGCAAATAAAAAATCTCCAAACTTTGCAGATAATTTCCGCTCATTCGCGGACAATCGCATCAGAGTCAAAGAAAATAGCGTCTCTGCGGGGGCTTTCGGTGCCAAAAGCCCGTAACCGCCCCCAAAATGACGTATTTACGAAAACCGGTGCTTTAGAATGACCAATTTAGGAGAATCCCCCCTCCCATAAACCCTCTCTCTTCACGTATTTGGGTATGGAGATGGTGGGGGGTGGGGGGCGCGAAAGGACAAACCAATGGATCCCGAAAGTCGACGCATCAGGCCGGCCGGCGCCCAACGCCAGGCGCCCGGGCCGCCCGCCAAAATCAAAACCGGAGGAGGAAAATAATTAATCAAATTTTTTGGGCGTGGATGAGGAGATAACTGCTTTATAATCAACACTTGTACCCGCAAAATCGCTCGATTTTGTGCTGCAGAAGTGCACATTTTGACCGGAAAAAGGTAGCTTTTGTGAGCCGATTTTTCCGCTCCGAAGCCAACCCCGGCCTTGACCACGGACCGCCAGCGGCTGAACTCTTCAGTGGCCGCTGCCGGGGCCCCAGCGAAGGCGGATGCCGCCGCGGACGTTGATCGGGAGACTGGGGTAGCCGATGGGCGCGATGTGCTGGTTGTTGAGAAGATTTTCGGCGTCAGCGTAAATGTCCATCCACTTCAGGAGTTGGAAGCTGCCGCCAAGGTCGAGCTTGGCGTAGCCCCAGTCGAGATTGCGATTGGGCAGCAGCAGGCTGTTGCCGCCGTTCACATCTTCGCCGCCGAGGAAATCGGAATCGTCGGAGCGGCTGGCGAAAGCGGAGGTAAAGATGCCGGTGAGGCGCTTGCCGGCGTAGGTAGCGGTGAAGTAGCCGGTGTGCGGCGGACGGCGGAAGGGGCGCGCGCCCTCGAGCGGCGAGATGGCGCCGATCTCAATACCGTTGGGAACATTGTTGTACGTGGGAATGGGGCCCAGAAGCGCGACGTCGTCGTTGGCGAAGGAGCGCTGGACCACGGCGTCGAGATACGTGTAGCCGCCGCGCAGAAAGATGTTGCGGCCAATGCCGGATTCAACGCTCGATTCGACGCCCAGGGCGCGATAGGCTTCGCTGTTGATGGTGAGTTCGTAGGCGCCGTCGACAACGAGCGTGGATTCCAGGCTGGCTTGCTGGGCGGCAGTGAGACCGGTTATCAGCTCGGGAACGAGATCGAGTCCCACGTACTCAATCTGCTGGCCGAATTCGTTGTGAAAGAAGCTGGTGCGGAAGATGATGCGCTGGCTAATGAAGGATTGCTCCACGCCTCCTTCGTAGGTGCGGACGCCCGGCGCGGCCAGCGGCGTGATGTGGAGCTGCTGGATGGTGGATTGAGCGCCGTTCATCTCGAGAAAGCTGTAGAGGGAGTAGAACTGATCGGTGAGCGAAGGCTCGCGAACGGCTTGGCCGTAGTTGAACAGAATACGTGTGCCGCTGAAGGCGCCGGAGCGGGGACGCAGCACGTAATAGGAGAAGCCGCCGCGGGGATTGGTCTGGACGCCGAAAAGCGAGTAGTGCTCGAGACTGCCACCGAGGGAATAGAAGAAGCGGCTCTTGAAATCGCCGTGCACCGCGGCGATGTAGTCGTAGTTGGTGCGCTCTACCGATGGGTAAAAACCATTGGGGTCGGCGCCACGCTCGTCTTCAAACTGAAAGCCGATAAGGCCGACGAGATGCGGCGTGAACGTGAGGTCGCCGTGATAGACAAGCTGATCGCGGTTTGAAACGATCTGCGATTCGGTGGGATAGGTGACGCCATTGGCCTGGCTGTAATCGAGCAGTGCCGGACCGGTGACACTGTAGTCGTTGGCGCCGGTAATGGTGATGGGCAGACCGAAGTAGTTGCCGCCCGTGTAAGTGACGGGCCCAGTGCAGGTGCCTGCGGGAATGCATGTGCCGTCGGGCTGCCATAAGTGGTACTGCTCACGCTTGCGCGTCAGGCCGTACGTCGCCGTGTTATGAAAGCTGGCCGTGGTCTGGTTGTCGATGGCTGCGCTCAGGAAAATGTCCTGGTCTTTTTGCGTGGCATCGTCGGCCACGTTGTAGAAGTCCCACGCGTTGGGTGCGCCGGTGGCGTCCACGCCATAATGGACCGTGCCGCGAACCTGCGTCGTGCTGCTCAGAGCAATGCCGAGATTGGCGGCCGCCGTGGCAACGTGATACTCGTCGTTGGGCAGGTCGTTTGAAGTTTGCAGCCAGCTGGCCGCGCCCAGGTAGTCGAGCTTCTTATGCGCCCCGGCAATTTGCAGTTGCTCGCGCGAGGTGTAAAAGTTCCCCGCATCGCCCTGGAAGAGCAGGGAAGGGAAGCTGGTGGTGCCGTGAGGAGTGGTCAAGTTGACGGTGCCGCTTTCTGCGTCGGCGCCGTAGAGATTCGAATCGGGGCCGCGATAGATTTCAGCGTTGTCCAGGGCGGTGGTAGAAAGAGGGCCAAAACTGAATTGGCCGCCGAGATCGCCGGCATCGACGCCGTCGACCAGGATCTTGTTATTGTCGGAGTCGCCGCCGCGAACGAAGAGTGAGGCTTGCGCGCCGCGCTGGCCGTCTTGCGCAACAAATGTGCCGGGCATCAGACGCAGGACGCTGACGAAATCGTCGCGCACCGCCAGGTCGAGTGGAGTCAGGACCGTGGTTGCAGCACTGGTTTGCGGCTGCGGCGTGGGCACGCCGTCGGCGGTCACGACAATGGATTCGCGCACCCACTCCGGCTCAAGCACGAGGTTGCGCTCCATGGCGTCGAACTGGCCGGCGTAGAAATCGGGCGTCTGTAACTGGCGGAAGCTTTTGGCCGTGACAACCAGGAAGAATCGGCCGCCCGATCCTGTGGCGAGCTGGAAAGTGCCGTCGGCCATCGAGACGCACGAGGCGACGACTTCTCCATTGCTGACAAGTGAGACGGTAGCGCCGGTAACCCTGGCGCCGGTCGCATCAGTGACCACGCCGTGGACGGATGCGGCAAGGCAGGGAGCAGCGATTTCGAGGAGCAGAAGCGCGGCGAGCGCGCAAAGCAAGCGGCTGAAAGCGGGGCGCAAGAAATTCAGAGTCGGCATGATGCTCCTTCGTTCCCCTCGGAACGTGAAAGCGGTTGAAACCGCCGTAGGACCGGTCTCCTGACTTGCGCTTTTCGGCAAATTCAGAGCTCTTGCAGCATCTCGGAATTTGCGGCAGCCGCCTTCCCAAAGTCGAATGGAATGGCTTCGACTTCAGTGGCTAATGGGGTACGTTCGCTTGGATCAAACGAGCCCTGGCTCGAAATCCTGCATCCGTTCCAATTCCTCTAAAGGACGGGAACGAAAGCGGGTGCGCTCACAGTTGCGGGGCAGTGGCGGAGTTTCACCGCCTTCCCGAGCATCCTGGCGATTACGGTAATGAGTTGACCGCAGCGCGAGGCCGCGGCAGTGACGTCATGGAAGCGACTTCGATGACATCAACTTTTATAGCCGGGAGGGGAGGGCAAAGTCAAAAAGCGGAGTACCAAAAAGTAAAGTGCTCTGGCGGCGCCTTCCGTGCGTCCACTCGGTAGAGCGCACCTCTCACGCCCTTCGCCCTCAGCACCTTCTTGATGCTACCCTGTTGATATTGTGGTCTTTCCGTATTTCACTTGCGGCGACGTTATTCCAGAAACTAGGCCTTTGGCGATACCGTTGCTATGCGGTGATTCTAAAGTGGCCCCGTAGCTCAGATGGATAGAGCAGCAGTTTCCTAAACTGCGTGTCGGCTGTTCGAATCAGCCCGGGGTCACCAGCCCCACAGCCTCCCTAAGCTTTGTGGTTCGACACATTGCCCTTCGGTTTCCGCCCGGAGACGCGCCAACGACCGCCACGGTATTGGCCGCGGCTGCCTCCGCTTTCATCAGAGTCTTGGCCGATGCGGCACGGAGCTTCATGTATTCGTGAGTGAGGGGCGGAAGCTCGGTCGAAAGATCAGATTCCTCGAGCAATCTGAATCGACAAGATCTTCACCTTTGGTATCGATCAGTAGAAAACGGATCTCATCCTAGCCGTCTATCCGTCGCCGTGATGATGGCAGACGGTGCGTGCAGCAATGCGGCCGTTCCCAGGGGAAGGGCAGATGCTGATCCGCATTTATGCTTTCTTTATTTTATCTTTATGGTAGCCTTACTAGACTTCTCACCGCTGCCCAGCCGATCTCGCGATGGCCTCGACTCGAACCACCGTAGCTCCTCCGTCT
>JASHYS010000013.1 GCA_030042915.1 Acidobacteriaceae bacterium | reverse complement strand
ACATCCCTCAGCAACGTAGAGCAGGGCGCGCCCCACAATCGCGCGCGTGTCAGCGGAGTCCAGACTTAGACACTCCTCAAAATATCTGCGCGCCCCTTGCCAATCACGTTCCAGCAGCATCATGAGCGAGGCTCGAGCGCACTTGACCTCCGGCAACTCAGGATCGACCTCCATGGCCCGTCCCAATGCGGCCTTTGCAGAGAGGTAGGCACCTGGCACGCGTAGGTTGCCCAGCAAGCCCTGAGCAATGAGCGCGTGTGACAACCCGGCATACGCTTCCACGTTGCCGGGATCAAGGTCGCTGGCCTCGCGGCAGCACCTCGCAATCAGCGTGAGATTCTCGCTCGAAAGGGTTTCCCACTGCCTGCGCGCGAAAGCAACGAGGGCCGCGGAATGTGCCTTTCGCGATGCAATAAGAGGCGACAGGATGGGAATCCGAGCCCGCGAATCAGACTCGAATGATTCGTGAGGCGCGAGCTCCAGCGCTTGCTTGGGCATTTCAACAAGACTGCTTTTTGAAGGCCTATCACGGTTCCGCAGCCAACTATCCAGCTCGCCGCCATAGGCAAAGATCGAACCTGTGTCCACGCCAAGACGGTGAACAGGAAGCCCGTACTCGCGATGCCACCGCTGCACGGTCCGCGAGCTTCGCCCGAGGTATCGAGCGATCGATTTCCAGGTGTCGATGCGCACCTGGTGAAAGGACCCGCTGGCCCTGTCCTGGACCTTCACCCTGATCTCCATGTGGCTCATTGCACGAGCCCGGAAGGTGGTTCACTCCTGAAGGATGGCCCGTGCCGCTCAGAAACTATAGGACGGCCGTTGCTGCTCAGAAATTGGCGTACTCAAAATCGAGCCGCGAAGCGGCCGCGGGGGATTCGCGCGTATTTGTTGTACCATAAACATCGAACCTCCCAACATCCAAACTCAATGTGGAAATATAGTTGCTTCTCTGAATTTTCCCGCTTTTCCACAAACCTCCAAACGATGCTGCAGATCTAACCCCATCTCTAATTCAAAATCATTCGCGACCTGGCAAACATTTGCAAGGTTCAGCGCTACGGCTTCGGAGCCGCTTGCGAGGGAGGTTCCCTCTTGAACACCGTGTTCGCATCGCGTGTGTGGCGTGTATTGACATCGTTTGGCACAACGTGGCGCTTATTTGCTCGCCCGATTCGCCAATCCGCCTGTTAACTTTCCCTCGTATCGATCCAGGCCATCTCAGCAGCAATAGAGAGGAGTACTGTGCCGGAGATCTCTCGAGAGCGAAGTTGCGTTCAATCATTAGGTGCGTCTCTTGAAAAACCGGCGCAGGAGATGCCGTGGCATGTGTTGCATGTCCACTCCAACTATGAGAAACGCGTCGCGCAGCACCTTACGGTTCGCGCCGTGGAACATTATTTGCCACTTTATCGGGAGCGCGTGCGATGGACAGACAGATCCGTCGTGACTGAGCGGCCTCTCTTTTCCGGGTATGTGTTCGCGCGCTATCCAGCTGAATCCCGAATCGCTGTCATCAGCATTCCAGGCGTGGTCCGCTCGCTGGGCGATGAGGAAGGGAATCTCGTCAGTTGCATAGAGCTCCACAAAATCCGCGTGGCGCTCGCCGGCGGAATTCCCCTGCGTCCTCACGTCTCCGTAGCAGTTGGAACGCGAGTGCGCATCCGTGCCGGGCTATTTGAAGGTGTCGAGGGAATTGTCACGGAATTCCGCCAGCAGTGCAAGGTGATCCTTGCCCTGGCGGCCGTGCGGCAGTGCTTCTCGCTTGAAGTGGAACTCGCCGATATCGAAGTTCTGAAGAAGCCGGCGATCGAGCCGAAAGCTCCGCTTCGCAATGTGTATAACTCCTGGAGCTTGCAGACAGCGCAAATGTGATGCGACGCCAAAGGGCTCTCGGCATAGCCGAAAGTAAATCCTCGCTGCGGCAGTACTCGAATCTAAAACAAAAAGGCCACGTCGCGCCGCTTCAAGTGCGTAACGTGGCCTCCTGCGCTGTGGCGAATTCGTTCTCTCAGCTCAGATCTTCATCACCGCTCCAATCAATCGGACCCATTCTCCTCGGGCCCTTCAGGAAATGGCGTCGGGTAGCCGCGGGAGGGCTAGGTTCCCGCTCTCCGATGGTCGTGCCGGCTCACCCACGCCGCTTCGTCCTTTAGCATTTCCCAAGTCTCCACAATCTTCAGGGGCGGCCATGGTTACAAACTCTTGCAAGTCCTCCTTGTTGAACATGCGGGGAAGAATGCGCCAGACACAATCGACGAAAGGCAGAGCAGCCGCGCAGCGACTCGTGACAACCGCGTCTCGCACCAGGTTGATATAGCCACACTGTGGAAAATCAATGCGAACGTGCCAACCGGCGGTCGCACCACTTTCGCGCTTGATTCCGTCGATCGACATCACAACTCCGGAGAAGCCAAATTGACTGTACGCGCGGCAAAGTACTTCCCAAGCCTCTTCAATGCTTCCAGCGGAGGAGAATTCCTGTTCAAATGCGCCGAGTGCAAGCTGCGCGTTGAGCAGGTTGCGAAACCCGCCGCCCAGGACCAGGCGGCTTCCAACGCTGAATTCGCTGTAGCCAAGATGCTGGACCCCGAGCCACGCAGCCAGGCAGACGAGGATAATGATGACGCCGCGGAATTGTCCGTGAGTTACTGTTAGTACGAGTGACGCGGCTGCAGCGAGTGAACAGGAGGCATAAAGAACGAGTACAACGCGACGGGGTGTTAGTCCGCGAGAGAGCAGTTGGTGATGGATGTGGGCACGATCGGCATGGAAGATGGGTTGCTGGCGTAGGAACCGCCGGACAATGGCCAGGCCCGTATCCAATAACGGAACGGAGAGAGCAAGCAGAGGTGCGGTCATGCCCAGGAGTGTCGTAGACTTCTCGCTCCACACAACGCCGTAACAGCCGAGCAGAAAGCCGATAGTAAGGCTGCCGCAATCTCCGAGGAAGATAGACGCAGGATTGAAATTGAAGCGGAGAAAGCCCAGCAGTGCTCCCGCAAGGGGAGCTGTTGCCAGTGCCAGATTGATATTGTTGTCAAGAAGCGCGGCGATGAGCATGGTGACGGTAGCAAAGAGACCAACACCAGTGGCGAGCCCGTCGACGCCGTCGATCAGGTTCACGGCGTTCGTACAGGCCACGATCCAAAGAATTGTGACAGCAAAGCTGACAGTAGTTGGAAAAGCGTGGCCACCAATGGCATGGACGTGAATTCCACCCGCCCAAGCGAGGAGCGCGGCAATCACTTGGCCGGTGAGTTTCTGCCAGGGACGAATGCCCTTGATGTCATCGATGAGTCCAAGGGCTAAGACGGCCATCGTAGCGGGAAGAAGACGAAGGGTAAAGGGAAGTCCAGACCGCACGAAGTTACCCGCGCTTAGCCCGACGATGAGAAGCATCCCATACGCGGCCACAAACGACACGAAGATCGGAATACCCCCGACCCGGGGAATGGGCACCTTGTGGACTTTTCGATCGTTATCAGGTTTGTCGACCAAATCCAAACGCCGTGCGCAGTCCCGGACCCAGGGAGTCAGAAGAAGCGACAAAACGAAAGAGGTCACACCTAAGAAGATGAGCGAGTACATCTAGTTGCCCGGTCCGATTTCTTCCCGTTCATTCTGAATCGCGTCTGGCCAAACTTGCCTTAAGATCTGTCCACACCCCGGAGATACACACCGGGCCATCGATTCTTTCCAAACGCCAAGCCTGTCGTAGGCCATGCGGTTAGTCAATTTATGACGCGGCTGACTTCTGGTAATTTGAATAATATTTTCCATAATATCCGTGATATCCGTATCCATCGGGAGCCGTACTGCGGGTCATTTGGTTCAGCACCACCCCGACAATGTTTGCTCTGAGCCGCCGGAGCGTGCTAACTACCTCGGCTACAGCTCTGCGCCTGGTTTCTCCAGCACAGGTAACAATCAGGACGCCGTCTGCAGCCGCAGCCATCTGCAGGCACTCGGCAAACCCCAGCAGCGGTGGCGAGTCGAGAATGACCAGCGCAAACTCTTTAGCAAACTCGTCAAGCAATGTGGAGAGGCGTGGCCCAATCAGGTCGGCCGCTCGATGAGAGCCCAACCCGGCCGGCAGAAGACTCAGGTTTGGTTTGTTTTCGATAGGGATGACGGTTTCCTGCCAGGATAATTCGCCGGTGAGAATGTTTGAAAGTCCTCGGTCCGGCGTCAAGCCGAATTTGGCATGCAAGCTTGGACGGCGCAGGTCGCCATCGACGAGCAAGGTCCTGTTCCCGCGATCGGCATGCGCGATGGCGAGATGAGCAGCAAGGGTTGTCTTCCCTTCTCCAGGGGTCGCGCTGGTGAGTACGATGGAGTGTAATCGCCCTTCAAAATCGGACAAAAGAATCGTGTTGCGGAGCGTCCGGACAGCCTCGTCGAAGCTCGACACAGAGTGGTAATAGCCTTTTCGCCTCTCTTTATCGATGCTTGTCGGAACCATTTGTGTTGGAGCAATTTCAGCCACTGGACGGGGAAGCTGAGCCGCGATTCGATCGCTCGGCATTGCCGCAATCACGTCTGCCCCGAGGAAGCGGCTAGCCTCAGCGGGGTCACGGAGGGTGGTGTCAAGCGAATCAAGCAGCAATGTCGCCCCCACTGCCAGCAGTGTTGAGAAGACCAACGCCAGAATCAAATTGAGCTTGGTATTCGGAAAGACCGGCCGCAGCGCAGGGCGCGCCAGATCCGCGATCCGGATGTTGTTGTTCTGGAAGCCTGCATTGATATCGGCTTCCCGGATCTTTTTGATGAGTTCGTTATAGAGCGCTTTGTCGGCATCCGCTTCCTGCTTCAGTTGCTGGTACTCGAAGGAGCGTGCATTCACATGGTCCCACTCCGCCTTGGCTTTGCTCACCGCCGCCTGGAGCATCTGTTCGCGGTTCACGCTTTCCTTGTATTGGGTCTGCACTCGATCAGCAATGCTGCGGCGGGTTTCATCGAACTGCCTCTGCACTTCGGCAAGTTCAGAAGCTGCCTTGCGGTACTCCGGGTGGGTCGTGCCGTATGTGGCTTTGACTAATGCCAGCCGTTGGCGCGCTTGATCGAGCGTGTCATTCAGCTTGATCAGCGCATCTCCCTGCGAAGATGCCGCCGCGGCCTCTGGAGAACCGGACATGATCGCATTCCATGCCGCTTCGGCCCGAACACGATCCGCCTGGGCCGTCGTATAGTCAGTGTTTAATTCCAGAAGCCGCGCTGAAAGGATGTTGGTCTTCTCTTCGGGGTTGATAACATCGAGGTCCTTCTCAAACTGGGCCAATGCCAAACTGGATTGCTCCATTTTTGCTTTCAGTTCATCGAGCTGCTTTTCCATAAAGGTCGACAAACCGGCCGCCGAACGAATGCGCAGGTTATAGGTTTGCAGCAAGTAGGAATTGGCGATGGCATTTGCCACATCAGCGGCGAGATGCGTGTCCGGCGAGCGATAACTGATGAGCAGAAGATACGTGTTCGGAGGCCGCGTCACTTTCAATTGCCTCAAAGTTACCGGTGCAGCAGCAAGCAGTTGCTCACGCTCGGTTGCATCACTTTTGGTTTGGCCCTCCCGGCTGAGGAGGTGGAACTGTTCGGCGACGGGCCGCAGCACACCATCGGACTGAATCAGCTTGATCTGAGTTGCCAGGAACTGATCCGCGTCGTTGGGGACGCCTGAACGTGTCGAATCCTCGCCCACCACCTCCGACGGTGCCTGGCGGTCCACATCCACAGTTGCGGTGGACTCGTAAATCGGCTGCATTCTAGCCGACACCACAAAAGTCGCGAGCAGGCACGTTGCAACAAACGCCAGGATCTTCCAAAGGTGGCGGCGGAGAATCCAAAAATAGTGCGATAGCGGGACAGCGGGGCCCGCCGATTCAGTTTCTTCTTGCGCTGCGAAGTGCGAATAATAGGCCGGAACTGTTAGAGCTGCCGGATGTTCAGGAGCAAGAACTTCCACGCTTCTTGGTAATTGAGGCATTGCCCTCTCCGTGCGAATTAGTGTGCGTAGATGATCAATGCGGTGCTGAGGGCGGTGCCGACGCCCACTGATTCTTCAAGAACCTTCAGGCTCGCTTTGGCACCGTTCGCGTTGGGGATATAGAGGATGTCATCCGCCTCCAGCGCCACGTCGGGCAACTTGCGATTCATGATCTTCTTCAGTTCTATGGGAATCTCTTTTCGGCCCTTACCGTTGTCCTCCAGGCGATAGATATACGCAGTGTGCGAGGAAAAACTGTCCAATCCCTCAGAAAGCGCCAGTGCCTTCAACACGCTGCTTTCCGAGCCGTCTGTGATGTAAAAAGCGCCCGGTTTCTTTACGTCCCCAACCACATAAACCCGTCCAGCTTCGGGAACTCGAATAACCTCTCCACCCTGCAATGCCAAATCCAACGATGGATTCGACCCGTCGAGGAGGCCGCGGGCGGGGATGCGCTGAACGAGTGTCGATGGTTTGCCGTCCGCATCCTGCGTCTGCTGACTCACCAGGATTTCCGAGCCGGCATTCTCGGTCAAACCCTGGGCTCGGGATATGGCATCAAGAAGAGTCACATTTCCCGTCGCCTGAAACGTCAACGGGGTTTTCACTTCGCCGACTACGGTGATCGGACGGCTTCGATATTCAACGATGGAGACGGTAACAACCGGGTCTACCAGCACGTGATCGCTGACCAACGCGTCCGCAATTGCTTTCTCTAAATCCTCGGGATAAAGGCCGGCAGCGTGGATGGGCTGCTTCACCATCGGCAGCCGAATATCACCCTCCGGATTTACCCGGATTGTGCGGGTCAATTCGGGAGCGTCGTAAACCGTCACGCCAATCAGATCATCGTGGCCGATCTTAGCCACTGGCAGGTTCGAAACGTCGCTCAGGGTCGTGGCGCCCGCCCCTTCATGGAGCGGAACGGAAGCCTGCTGTGCTGACGCCGCAACTCCTGCGGCAAATGCTAGACCGACAAGTGCCATGCTCTTCATATAAGCTCCCTCGGTCGCCGAAGCCGGGTCGACAACTGGTGCGTGTTGAGTAACTTGGATCCAAGGCTCCCTGCCCTTGGGAGCTCTTGGCAATCACTGTGGTGCCGACCGCTCCGTCGCGATAATCTGCTCTCTCAGCTCATCGATCCGCCGGCTAAGAATCTCCATTTGCGCCTGCACCACCCGCGTGGGGTCGGCTAAGAATCGATCATGAGTGGTGACGCTTAAGAACAGGCGCATCGCGTTACGCGCCAGGTCAGAGAGGCTGTGGGCGCCGGTCACTGCCGACAGACGGCAGAGACTTTCATACTCTTCTTCAGACAGCCGGATGCTGATCATCCGCGATCGCGGCTTGAGGACCTTCATTCCATTTCAATGCTGGGAGGGATGGATCACTCTGCGTGGGAAATTTCGGGCATGCTTCGCACTCTTCAGTCCCAAGGTCCCGGGGCTGTTCAAATCGCTGACTTTTCTCTATGGCTCCGCTTTAGGATCCACGGCAGCCAACGACTTAACGCGAACGTTAGCACGAACCCATCGAAAAGGAAAGAGAAAAATGTCAGTCACGTGCACTACGAAACCTGTCCGGATGGTTTGTACTCAGGTAACCAATCCATCTAAAGGTGGTCGTGACCCTCGACGATTGCTTATTCTAAGCTCATTTACTAGCGGAAGATTTGGTCCCTTCGTATACACCGATTGCGACGGCCGCGCCCCCGATCCCACCCGCGATCCAGCCGATCTTTGCTGCAGATGTCATGCCACCATTGAGCTGAATCGACGTTAGGAGGATCTGAGGAATCCCTCCCGACGTCGGAGCAGACTCGAGTACACCGCTCACCTCGACTTTGTCGCCGACGAACTTCTGAAGTTTGCTCACCGGCCAATTAACCAGTTGGTATTTCGCCCCACTGGCGCTCGTAAGGTAGTAGTGACTACTTTCAGTCGTTACTAAGCCAACTTCCGAAAAGTTCCCTAATTTCGGGGCGCCCGCTGCAGCAGCCGGGTGAAGCGATATCGCTACCCCTTTCGATAAACTCGCCACGGTGTTACCTGTATCGTCGATCACGTTGAGGTTCCCCGACACAGCCGCAACATCCACCGTATTCGCGGGGCCCAATGATACAAAACCTAGCGCATCCGATCCATCGGGAGCCACACAAAGGCCGTCCGCCTCGAGGTGGAATGAAGCGCGCGACGCTTTGAACTGACCCTTGCCCTGCAACAAGAGCAGGTGATCGTGGTAAACGACGCCACGCGAATTGATCGACAGCGTAACCTCGGCTCCATTGTCTAACCGCAACGTGGCGTTGGCGTCTTCAGTTTGCACGGCAGTGCCATCGAACAGCGTTGCGTTGCCCCAAATCGTGCTTCCATCGACACGCACATCTCCTCGTGCGTTCACGGTTCCGATTGAGCTGCTGCTCCCTGCTGCATGGGCGTACGAGAAGGAAATGACGATCAATAGCGTTGCGAGAAAACTGCACTTCTTGCTCATCGTTCGCTCCTCGGCAGAGATTCCTGCTCTATCTTTAAGCTACATACACAGCATAGAAGCATTTGCAAGTTTTCACAGGATTTATTTTCTTTGGTTCCGTCAGGCACGTGTCATACATATCCGCAGCCGCCTCCACCTGCTTTCGTTTCGACCTTCAAGTAAGAGTCCCAACACGCAAAGAAAAATCACATGACTCGAAGATCCGGGCCGGCTCTCGAGAAGCGTCTTTCATAAGACCGAATCCGGTGTTAGGCTGGATTCCCGTGAGCCCTCTTCAAACGCGGCCCATCGCCCTCGCTTGGCGGGCGAGCATCGCTGCGATTTGCACAATCGCAATCTGGTGCTCATGGAATCTCGCGCGCGCAGACTATCTGTTCCGAGAGGATTCCGAAGAATCCATCCGCGCGGCGATCCGGCTGGAACCAGACGCGTGGGAGTATTACATGCGTCTCGCGCTCTTCGATGATGCGCATGCGCAGCAGCTCCTTGAACGGGCGATCAAGCTCGACCCCTACAACGCGCAAGCGAACATCGAACTGGGATTGCGCTTCGAAGCAGAAGGAAATTATGCGCATGCAGAGGAGTTGCTCCTCAATGCGTTCGCCATAGATCGCACTTTCCTGCCTCGTTGGAGTCTTGCCAATTTCTATTTTCGCCGCAGCAACCTGCCGGCATTTTGGGAATGGGCCAGGAGCACAGCCGAAATGCCATCCGGCAGCACGGGAATGCTATTCGAGCTGTGCTGGCGCGTGACGCCCGATCCCAACGAGATCACGCGAAGGATCGTGAATGACAATCCAGCCCTGCTTCGACAATATCTCGATTTTCTCCTCGCTAAGGACCAATTGCCGAGTGCTGTCGCCATTGCTCAGCGCCTCGTCACAGTCAGTGATCCCCAGACGGAGGCCCCGCAGCTTTTCTCGGTGATCGATCGGCTGGTTGCTGCCAATGACGGAGGTGAAGCCGAAACACTCTGGAAGACTCTCATTGAAAAACATTGGGTGGTCGCTGACTCGGGCGAGCCGAACAATTCGAACTTTGCCAGGGACCCATTGCCGGTCAGCTTCGATTGGAATCTTGCCTCTTATTCCGGCCTGCACTCCTGGCCCGGACCCTCGGGGCTGGAAACGGAATTCTCAGGCAGCCAGCCTGAGGACTGCACAATCGCCGAACAGGACGTCGTTCTCGCACCGGGCAACTACGAATTGGA
>JASHYS010000167.1 GCA_030042915.1 Acidobacteriaceae bacterium | reverse complement strand
CCGCATGGGCAGCTGGCTGGCGTCGGCAGGGTATGTGGGATCGAAGGGTTCTCAACTTCCCTGGCGCCTCTGGCCTCTGAACGGCGAATTTCAGATTCCGCAAACTACTCTGCAGGCTTGGCGCAGCCAGTGGGTCGCCTCTAGCGGCAACGATGATCCGTCGCAGCAGCAGGTCTCCAATCCGATGCCCTCTCTGGTCGGTTATGCAACAGGCCCCATCGGTGAAACGACGATCTCAGCCATTCAATCTCAGCAGGCTTATCTCGGTTTGCTGGGGCAGACGGTAATTAACGACCTAGGCTCATCACTGTACAACTCCCTCGAACTCGCGTTGAAGCATTCCTACTCGACTGGGTTGACAGCACAATTTACTTACGATTGGTCCCATGCGACAGGAATTTCGCCGGGGTCGGGTTCCTCGACCTACGCTGAATCACAGGCGGTATCAGGAAACACGGCCGCCAATGGTGGGTTCAACTACGCGAACCTTCAGAGCAACTATGGACTTCAAGGTTTCGATATCCCGAATCGCTTCGTGGGTGTGGTGACTTACCAGGATCAATGGGGCAGAGGCGGGAAGTGGGAACTCTCGAATCCGATTTCCAGGGCACTGGCGGGCGGATGGACACTGGGAACCGTGGTCACCGTGCAAGAGGGCCTGCCATGGGGTCCTATCTGCAGCGGCGCTAGCACCACCGGCTCCGGCAGCAGCAACATCGGCAGCATCGATCAAAAATGCATCGAGACCGGTCAGCCGCTCGAGGTTCCCAAGTCGATGCAGCACTGGTATGACGGCTCTACTTCCGTTACGCTACCGGACGGCCACAGCATTACGCCTCCCCAGTACAGCTATCTGAAGTGGAACCCCGATGCTTTCACGAACCAGGTTGTTCAATTCCCAAATGGCAACTATAGCGTCGACCAGTATTGGTACGGAAACACACCAACCTACATGACCCAACTTCGCATGCCCGTTTTTCAAAATGTGAACTTGAATATCACCCGAGATTTCCCGATCACGGAACGGTACAAGTTCCAGCTTCTCGGCGAGTTCACCAACCTTCTCAACCACCCGAACATCCTTCCGGGCGCATTATCCAGTTTCCCTAGCGGGAGTAATGCGAATGTGGTCAGTACGATCACAAATGTGAGTTCGGGCGCGATCGGCGAAAATGGAAATTCCAATTTCGGAACTATGTATGCGCCGGGCAGCATGATGGATCCGCGCCAGATTACGTTGTCTGCTCGCTTTACCTTCTAACCTTGGAAGGCTGGTGCGAATCTACGGGCTCTCGGGACTTATATCCCGAGAGCCCGTTCAGTTTGAGCAAGCCCTCGGTGAGGTTATCAGAGTTCGATGGAAGCTTTGGCTGGTTGGGGTGGCCGCATTCCAGCCGGTGCCAGCGAACGCCAGCAGTGACCAGTTCAGGGCAGCAAAGCGTAAAACGAAACGTAAAAACGCTCTAGATTATTGATTCTAGGAGCATGGCGGAGAGGGAGGGATTCGAACCCCCGATACCCTTTCAGGTATGCCGGTTTTCAAGACCGGAGCCATCAACCGCTCGGCCACCTCTCCGCGGCGCGGGTTCTCTTCCGATTGTACGGCCAATCGAGTGAATCGGGGTCAATGGCCGTCTTCCCGGTTGGCCTATTGCTTCCCTTGCAACTCGTCGGCCAGGGCGCCCACGCCATAAATCTTGCGCAATCCTTCGATGATTCCAGCGGAGTGGACGGCGACGGCGCGATTCTTCGTGCCGTCGTAGATGAAATCGCCGGCCAATGACTCAATGTTCCCGTCGAAGATGAGCCCCACCAGCTCGCCGTCGCGATTCACCACCGGCGAACCGGAATTGCCGCCAATGATGTCGCCGGTGCAGACGAAATCGAGCGGTGTTGCCAGATTGAGTTTGTCGCGCGCCGCGGCCTCTTTGGGCGTCAGATCGAAGGGTGGCTGGTTGCTGAAGCTGGCCGCGCGATCGTAGAGCCCATAAAACGTGGTGAAGGGCGGAGCGATAGTTCCGTTGTAGGGATAGCCGTCGACGGTCCCGTAGCTAAGGCGCAGGGTGAAGGTGGCGTCGGGATAGGCGTTCTTGCCGTAGATGGCAAAGCGCGCCTTGCCCAGCTTTTCGCCTGCCGCGTCGAACACGCTGAAGATGTTGTCGCGCAAGTAGACGTAGTTTTCCCGCCACACGGGGTCTACGCGGCGCGCGGCCACGATCATGGGATCGCTGGATGCAGCCACGGCCGCTTCGCCGCCATCGAGCAGGCTCTTGCGGAAAGCGGGATCGGCCAGCTTGGTTCCGTCAACGAGCGCGTCGACGGTCTTGGTAATGTCGCCGCCCTGCACAATGGCCTGTAGGTATGCGTCGTCTGCCCCTAGCTTTTCTTTGGCCAGCGTGAGCGCGGTGATCATGTAGAGCTTCTCGACCGAGGGATAGATGGGCGCCGGGGACAGTAATTCAAAGCGCAATGAGTCCAGCCCGGCTTCGTGATACTCGGGCAGGCGTTCGCCATCGGGCTTCTTGATCTCCGCAACATACTGCACGATTTCGAGGGCCAAGCCGAAGAGCTGGCTGTCGGTGCGCCGAAAGATCTGCTTGTTCAACTGCGGTCTGGCCAAATCGACTGCGCGGGCCACCTCGTCCCAGGCGCTGCCATAGTCTTTTTGCAATTCCGGATTGGCGGCCATTTTCGTGCGCAGATCGTTTTCCTCGGCCTGCTTTTTGGCCGCGACAGTTTTGTCAGAGAGCGCTTCTTCGCGGCCCAGATAAACCTTAAGGCTGTTTTGCAGGCCAAAGATGCTGGTGCCAACCAATCGCGCCTGCTCCGGACCTTGCTTGGCGAAGTCCTGCTCGGCGGCAATGCGCCGCTGGAGGTATTCGATCAACGCCGGTTCCACCTGATCGCGCTCCAACTGCAACTGCGTCATCGTGTCTTGGCGCGAGGTGCCACCGGGATTGCCGGAAATGAAAATAAGATCGCCGGGCGCGGCGCCTTTGGCGCTCCACTTCAGATAGTTTTCGGTGTGCAACGGCTTGCCATTGTCGTACACGCGGAAGAGCGCCATGTCGAAGTCGTAGCGCGGGTAGGTGAAGTTGTCGGGATCGCCGCCGAAAAACGCAGCCTGCTCCTCGGGCGCGAAGACCAGTCGCACATCGGTGTACGCCTTGTATTGATAGAGCCAGTATTCGCCGCCGTTATAAAGCGTGACCACGTCGGAGCGAAGGCCGGTCTTGTCTTTGCTCTCCTTTTCGATGGCGGCCATTTCGGCTTCGCGCGTCTTTTCCGCCTTGACGGCATCCGCAATGCCCTGCGCCGCTCCTTGCACGCGTGCTGTTACGTCCTGCATGCCCACGAGCACGTTCACTTCCATGTCGGGAGATTTCATCTCCTCGCCGGGGGTGGCCGCGTAGAAGCCGTCGCGCACGTAGTCGTGCTGGGCCGTCGAGTTTTTCTGCAACTGGCCGCGCGCTACGTGATGATTGGTGAGCAGAAGGCCGTCCGAGCTGACGAACGAACCCGATCCGCCGTCGTTGAGGCGCGCACTGGAAAGGCGGAGATGATCGAGCCAGGCTTGGGTGGGATGAAAGTTATATTTATCGGCCAACTGCTTCAACGGCGGATTGTCGAATGTCCACATGCCCTCTTCGGCGGCGCGCAGCGAACCGGAAGCGAGAACAAGTGCTGCCGGAAGCAAAAGAGCAAGGCGAAAATTGTGAACGGCCATGGGGTCCTCCTATCTCAGGCTGATTTCTGCCGACCATCCAGAGTAACGCAGCGAAATGGCCGTGCAGACTACTCTTCAGCTTTCTTTTCTTCAGGCGGCGCCTTCTCCGGCGTTGTGAGCGGCTTGGTAATTTCATCGAGATAATCGGGCGTGCCGTCGGCGCGTTCCAGCGCAGGATAGCGCTCACCGTCGTGGTAGTCGATGTCGGCCATGGAAATGAACGCATCGGCCTGGACGATGAGATGAATGGGCTCAGTTACGCCCTTGGCAGCGCGAATGGCAGCCTGCAACGCGTCCGCGGAGAAGGCCTGCCCGTTGACCGCGATGATTTTTTCGCCGGGCGCAAGGCTGGCTTTGTCGGCCGGCCCGTTCCAGCGCACGTCGCTGACGCTTCCATCGCCGCCCACGCGCAGGCCGATGGAATACCAGCAATTGAGGCCACGCGACCGCGGACCCGGCACGTTCTCCAGTGTGCGCTCGGTGGCCGTGGGCTTGTCGCTGTAGACGAGCTTGTAGCCTCCCTGCTCGATGCCGGCCACATCGGCGTGGGGATTGATCTTGTCCACGCGGTCATGCAGGAATGTTGCCCAGTCGTAGGGCACAACTTCGTTCAGATCGCGCACCAGCTCGTCGAAGTCGTAGGTGACGATGAGCGGCCCGGTGTTTCCGCCTTTGCCCAGGAAAATCTTCTCGAAGTCGCTGAGCGATTTCTTGTCGCCGGACAGCTTGCGAATCAGCGTGTCAGCATCGAGCCAAAGCAGTTCGCCTTCCTGGTAGTAATCCTGGCCGCGCCGCCAGTTGTACCACGGACCGAAGAAACGCACGATGCTGGCGGCGATCGCCGTGTCCTCGGTCGAGCGCCAATCGCGTCCCGGTGTGTAGTCGAGCTCAGCTGCGGTGTCTGCCAGCATGTCGCGATACTGTGCCTGCGTCTCAAAGCCGGCACGCGCAGCCAGCACATCGCCCAAGTATTCGGTCATGCCTTCGTATACCCACAGCAACGCGCCCTGCTGCGGGGTAGCAAAGTCGGGCTGATAGAGACCGGCAGGGCGGCGATACTTTCCATTCCACGAGTGCGTGAACTCATGCGGCAATAGATCCGCTTCGCGCAGCGCGTGCGCGTCGTCGGCGTAGCCCTTTTCGCCCACACCGTTATCCGACGATTGACCGTGCTCCAGCCCCATGCCGCCGGCGACATCAGAAAGCGTGAGCAGAAAGTGGTAGACGTGGTAATGATGGCAGCCGTACAGCGCATCGGCCTCGCGCACCAGATTGGCGATGTTGGCGAGAACCGAAGGGCGAAGGTTGGAGTCGTCGGGCTGATCTGAGACCACGTCGATATAGTGTTTGGGCGTGATCTCGGGCGCCAGAGGAAACTCGTGGAAGTACTGGCCCGTAATCACGGGCGAGTCCTGCAGCTGCTCAACGTTGGTGACGGCAAATTGCGTGGTCGCACCCGGCGCGGGCACCGGGTATGAGCCGGAGCTGACGGGAGTGAGCGCGGTGCCGATGCCCCAGCCCGCGGGAACTTTGACCGACGGTTGAATGGGAATATCGCGCACCGGCGTGTTGGCCGGGTAAAGCAGCAGCGTTTCCCATTCCATGGCAGCGAGTTTTTGCGAGACGCGCGAGGTCACGATGCAATCAAGATGGGCGTGGAGGGTGGTCACTCCCTGAGGAACCGTGAGGTGAAACTGGTAGAGGTCCACGTCGTCGCGGCGCCAGGCGAGGGTTTGCCCGTTGGCGGTGAAGACAACGCCGGTGATTTCGGCCGCCATGCCGTTCGGCATGTGATGGCCGGGAATCCACTGCGGCGTGGTGAGCGCGATGGGACCGGGAGTGACCGGCAAGTCAACGTCGGCGTGAAAGAGGCGGCGCGGCGCATCAGTCAGGTCGGCCGTAATCTCGATGGGCGGCTTTTGCGCGTGAGCCGGCGGCAGCGCAAAAACGGCGAGCAGGACAAGACCTGCCTGGAGAAAGCGTGGGGAATGGCGCATGAGGCAGAAACTCCTGAGGGATCAGGGTATCGTATGAGAGAGCCGGTGGTGGAAAATTCCTGGGCCGTGCGCAGCGCGTGGCTTTATCCTCGCCTCGCCTTTCCTGATGGCTCCTTTATCCCAGGCATGTTAGAAACGAAAGCATAAGACCTTATGAGCGCAGGCCAGCCATTGGAATTGGCGCCGCTTTTCGGAGACTACCCGCTCGATCGCGCCTTTGACGAGATGCGCGAGCCTGGCGGCGAGGTGCGTGCGCAGTACCGTGCACTGGCCGAGACGCTGGCCAGTCTGCCTCCTGACGAATTGCAGCGGCGCAAGCAGTCGGTGGACCTCGCATTCCTGACGCAGGGCATTACATTTACCGTCTATGGCCGCGAGGAAGGCACAGAGCGCATCTTCCCTTACGATCTGTTGCCGCGCCTGGTCACGGCGCAGGAGTGGGACCGGATCGAGCGGGGCCTTACGCAGCGTATCACGGCGCTGAATCTCTTTTTGCGCGACGTGTATTCCGATGCCAGGATCCTGGCCGATCACGTGGTGCCGCGTGAGCTGGTGTACAGCTGCAGGCACTACCGGCGCCAGATGCGCGGATTGCAGGTGCCGCGCAACGTGTACGTCGCGGTGGTGGGCAGCGATCTGTTGCGCATGAACAACGGCGAGTTCGTGGTGCTCGAAGACAATCTGCGCGTGCCCTCGGGCGTGAGCTACATGCTCACCAACCGCAGGATATTGAAGCGGACATTCCCGCAGCTGTTTGCG
>JASHYS010000166.1 GCA_030042915.1 Acidobacteriaceae bacterium | reverse complement strand
CCAGGGAAGTGAGTATGCGTGATTAGTCGCATTGCTCGAGTGTCTGCAAACGTGCAGGCTCGTGAATTGTCACCAGCGCGTCCTCGATGGAGATCCAACCCTGGCGCCGGAATTTAATCAGAGTTCGCGTAACAGTCTCGCGGGTAGCACCGGTCATCGATGCGATCTCCTCCCGCGTAAGGAGCAGAGGGAAGCTTAATTCGCCCTGCTCGTCCTCCTCACCGATCTGGTGCGCCAACTCCAGAAGAAGACGCCCCAAACGTGTGGCTACCGTTTCCATCATCGCAATGCGGCTGGCCTGTTGCAGGGTTAAAGCGTACGCCTGGCAGATTCCTTCCACGGCGCGTAACTGTGCTTCTTTGTGGTTACGCAGGAAATCGATAAAGCGATTGCGCTCGATGTGACGCAGATGAACGGCGGTAAGAGACTTGGCTGAAACCTCGTAAAGAGAATGCGCGAAGGCGGCATAGAGGCCGAGTATGGCCCCCGGCCCGGCTAATCGTACGATCATTTCGCGCTGATTGGAGTTGCTGGCAATAAGCTTGAGATAGCCGTCGCAAATGAGATAGAGAGTCCGTGCTTCTTCGCCTTGAGCGAAGAGCGAAGTTTGCGGGGGAAGAGAAAATGTGCTGGTGGCCAGCTCCAGGTCGGCCAGGACCGCGCTGCTTAGAAAGCAGAACCATCCGGGCCGGCGCCGGGAGCACGCCGCACATCCACCAGGGAGCGGTCGCGCCGTATTCTTTTGCCGCAGCGGGTCCTCCGTCAGAGTCAGCAATTCTGCCCTACCCTTGCTCACCGAATTCGATAAAGCCCCTCTGCTGCGTTCACGTATGCGCTCCATGTCTTACCTTTAGAGGCCGACGCCGCCACGAACAACGAGGACGTTGTCTGGTGACACTTCGCCTCGAAGTAGCTTGCAAGATGAAGAGGTAAACTGTATGTGATTAAATACACACACCTTGAACGCACGCGCCGTCGAGGGATCTCAGCGGGCAGTTTCGCCGTGCAGTCTCGCAGCTTGAAAAACCCCTGCACTCGGCGTGATCTGAATCACGAAAGGCAGTCCTCCTTGCCGGTTAGACTGAGTGCAACAAACGTCATGGACGAATCAAGGCGATTCGGAAGTCTGCAAGCGATCGCGGGAATGGAATAATGACAATGGTGCGAGTTGGCGTCATCGGCGGTGGAATTGCGGGGTTAGCAGCGGCTTACGAGCTTGAGAAAGCACGCGCCGCGGGACAACCGGTGGAGTACGTGGTGTATGAAGCCGAGCCGCGGTTGGGTGGCTCGTTGGCCTCGGAAACTGTGGACGGCTCGGTGCTGGAGCAGGGAGCCGACTCGTTCCTGACCGAAAAGCCTGCGGCTGCGGAACTGTGCCGTGAGCTGGGACTGGGCGCGGAATTAGTGCCCTCGAACGATGCAGCGCGCAAGACGTATGTGGTGGTCAAGAACCGGCTGGTGCCGTTGCCCGATGGTCTCATGTTCCTGGTGCCTACCAAGCTGGTGCCTACGGCGCTTACGCGCCTTTTCAGCCTGGGCACGAAGATCCGAATGGGGCTCGAGCTGCTTCACCCGCCACGAGCCGCTGAAGACGACGAGTCCATTGCCGCTCTGGTAGAGCGCCATTACGGCGCGGAAGCCGTGGACCGTCTCGCCGATCCGTTGTTGAGCGGCATCTACGGTGGCGACGCTGCTGAGTTGAGCGCGCGCACCGTGCTGCCGCGGCTGGTGGAGATGGAAAAGAGCTACGGCTCGCTTACGCGCGGCATGCTGGCAGCACACAAAAAGATGCGGGCGGCCGCCAAGAAGTCGACTACGGGCGCAAAGCGCGTACCTCCTCCTATATTTAGTACCCTGCGCGGGGGCGCACAGCAATTAGCAGACGGGGTGGCGGCGCGGCTCGATCCCGCTTCAATTTGCGTGGCTACTCCGGTGAGCGCCATCGAGCGGAACTCCACCGGCTGGCATGTGCGCGCGCGGGGAGTAACACGAGATTTTGACAGCCTTATCATCGCAGCGCCGGCCTGGGCTGCCGGAGCGTTGCTTGCGCCGGTGGATCGGGAACTGAGCGAAGAGCTGAGCGCGATTCCGTACTCCTCGTCGATTACATTGAACCTGGTTTACGACGAGCGACGCATCGGGCGCGTACCGGAGGGCTTCGGATTTCTGGTTCCAGCCAGCGAGGGGCGCGACATGCTGGCGTGTACTTTTGCGCACCGAAAGTTTTTGGGCCGGACTGCGGCAGGCAAGGCGGTTTTCCGCGCATTCCTGGGCGGCGCCAGGCACGACGAGCTGCTGGCCCAAAACGATGACGCACTGGTGGCCATCGTGCGCCGCGAAATGAGCCAGATTCTGGGCGCAAACGCGCTGAGCGCGAGCGTCGAGCCCGAGCATGCGCGGGTAACGCGCTGGCGCCGTGGCATGGCACAGTATGCCGTCGGGCACCAGAAGCGGTTGCAGCGCATTGCCGCGCGCCAGGCCACTCTGCCGAGCCTGCGTCTGGTGGGCAATGCTTACGATGGCGTTGGCATCCCCGATTGCATCCGCCTGGGCCGCAAAGCTGGGCGCGAGTTGGCGGCAATAGGCGTGAATACCCAATCGGGCGTTTCGGCGTAAGTTCCGCCCCATTCTTGGTAGCCTTCTTTCGACGTGTGGAGCAGCCGAGCGCGCGTGAGATAAATCACTTCTTACGCGGATCTTTCCAGTCGTAATTTGCGCATATGTGATGGCCCTCACAGCCAGCCGTGTTATGTGCTGCGTAACGTGGCTCACATTGACCGGCGGATTCCCGATTTTCAATGGTCCTGCTGAAGGATGGGAATTCGCGGGCGCAGTACTGTGAGCGAGGGAAGCATGGGGCATTCGATTTGGCAATCATGCAAGGAAAAGGGCTACAGCCGCAGAGAATTCCTGCAATTCTGCAGTGCGGCTGCCGTGATAGCTGGCTTCGGCAAGACGGGCGCCGCGCAGGTCGCGGCGGTTTTCGAGAAGAAAGAGAAACCCGCCGTCGTCTGGATGCACTTCCAGGAGTGCACCTGTTGCAGCGAGTCGTTCATCCGCTCGTCGCACCCGATTGTGGCCGACGCGCTGCTTGACGTGCTCTCGCTGAATTACACCGAAACGCTTATGGCGGCTTCGGGATTCCAGGCGGAGGAGAGCCTGAACGACACTATCAAGAACAACAAGGGCAAATACATTGTTCTGGTGGAAGGCGCGGTTCCCACCAAGGACGATGGCGTGTACTGCATGGTGGGCGGCAAAACTGCCGAATCGATTCTGCAGACCGTAGCTGCGGACGCGGCGGCCATCGTGGCCTGGGGCAGTTGCGCCTCGAATGGCTGCGTGCAGGCGGCCAAGCCCAATCCGACCGGCGCCACGCCAATCTCCAAGCTTGTCGACAAGCCGGTGATCAATGTGCCCGGCTGCCCGCCTATTGCCGATGTGATGATGGGCGTGGTAACGCACCTGCTCGTCCTTGGGCAGGTTCCGGAGCTCGACGACCAGGGCCGGCCGAAGGAGTTCTACGGGCGCCGGGTGCACGACACCTGCTATCGCCGGCCAAATTACGATGCCGGGCTGTTCGTGGAGTCGTGGGACGACGAGAACGCGCGCAAGGGCTATTGCCTGTACAAAATGGGCTGCCGCGGCCCGGTGACCTACAACGCCTGCTCGGTGACACGGTGGAATGAGGGCACCAGCTATCCCATTCAGTCGGGGCACGGCTGCATCGGTTGCAGTGAAAACGGGTTCTGGGACAACGGACCGTTCTATCAGCATCTGGCATCGTTCCCCGGCTTCGGCGTGGAGAACACAGCCGACAAGCTGGGTACTGCGGTGGGAGTGGCCACGGTGGCGGGAGTTGCCGCGCACGCAGTGATGACCACCATACGCAAGCGGAAAGTGATTGCGGAAGTACACGCTGAAGAGCAGAAGGAGTCGTAAAGATGGCAACACGTGTCGTTGTCGATCCGGTAACTCGTCTTGAAGGTCACCTGCGCGTGGAAGCGGTGGTGGAGAACGGCGTCATTACCGACGCATTCAGCTCGGGCACTATGGTGCGCGGCATCGAGAAGATTCTCATGGGCCGCGACCCGCGCGACGCCTGGGCCATTACCGAGCGGGTATGCGGGGTGTGCACCACGGTGCATGCGCTGGCCAGCGTGCGCGCGGTCGAGGATGCGCTGGGCATTTCCGTCCCACCCACGGCTGAGCTGATCCGCAACATCATGCTGACTACCCAGTATGTACAGGATCATGTCATCCACTTCTATCATCTGCACGCGCTGGACTGGGTGGACATTGTCAACGCGCTCAAGGCCGATCCCAAGAAGGCTGCCGAGCTCGCGCAATCGTTTTCAAAGTGGGACAAGAACACGCCCGCCTACTTCACCGAGGTGCAGAACAAGATCAAGGCCTTCGCCGACAGCGGCCTCGGCATCTTCAACAACGCCTACTGGGGCCATCCGGCCTACAAGCTACCGCCGGAGGTGAACCTGATCGGCGTGGCGCACTATCTTGACGCGCTGCAGTGGCAGAAGGAAGTAGTCAAGATTCACGCCGTCTTCGGCGGCAAGAATCCGCATCCGAACTACCTGGTGGGTGGCGTACCTTGCTCCATCAACGCCAATGAAGTGGCGGCTATCAACTCCGAGCGGCTGAACCTGGTGTCGCGGCTCATTGGCGAAGCCGATGAATTCGTCAACCAGGTGTACATCCCGGACCTTCTGGCCGTGGCCTCGTTCTACAAGGATTGGGCGAACTACGGCGGCGGTCTGCACAACTATCTCTGCTACGGCGAGTTTCCCACCAAGGGTTACAACCAGCCGGAAGCATTCAAATATGCACGTGGCGCCGTTCTCAACCGCGATCTGAGTACCGTTCTGCCCGTCAATCCGCGCGACGCACAGGAGATCAAGGAATACATCGCTTCCTCCTGGTACACCTACGAGGGCGGGGACAGCGTGGGCTTACATCCCTGGGCCGGCGAGACGAATATCGCCTACACGGGACCCAAGCCTCCGTTTGAGAGTCTCGAGGGCCAAACCAAGTACTCCTTCCTGAAAACACCGCGCTGGAAAGACAACGCCATGGAAGTCGGGCCGCTGGCGCGCCTGCTGGTTTCGTACGCGGCGGGGCACGCGGACGTGAAGGAGACGGTCGGCGCAGTTCTCGGCAAGCTCAACGTGCCGGTGGGTGCGCTGTTCAGCACGCTGGGCCGCACTGCAGCACGCGGCATCGATGCGGCACTGGCGATGATCTGGCTTAAGGAGTTTTACGGCGAGCTCATCGATCGCGTCAAGAGCAACGACGTGTCCACCTTTAACGGCGAAAGGTGGGATCCTAAGACCTGGCCGGCCGATTGCGAAGGTGTGGGGCTCGAAGAAGCTCCGCGCGGTGCGCTGGCGCACTGGATCAAGATCAAGAACGGGGCCATCGAGAACTATCAGCTGGTGGTGCCCACCACGTGGAACGGCTCGCCGCGCGACGCCAAGCAGCAGCACTCCTCGTTCGAGGCCTCGCTGATCGGCACACCTGTGGCCAATCTCAAGCAGCCGGTCGAAATCATTCGCACCATCCATTCCTTTGACCCGTGCCTGGCCTGCGCCGTGCATCTGTACGATCCGCAGGGACGGCACCTCAACCAGATTTCCTTCGAGTAGCCGCATGAGTACGCAGAGCACTGGTGTAAGAGAGATGCTTCAGGCAGGCAGCGCGCCGGCCGAATACCGGCGCGTGTACGTGTGGGAGCTTCCCGTCCGGGTCTACCACTGGATCAACGCGCTGGCCATCACCCTGTTGTGCGCCACCGGATTTCTGATCGGGCATCCCATGCGCATCGCCTTTGCGCCGGAAGCCTACCAGCAATACTGGTTCGGCTGGGTGCGCTTCATCCACTTTGCGGCGGCCTGGGTGTTCATGATCAACACCCTGGCGCGCGTCTACTGGGCGTTTGTGACCACCAACAAGCACACCCGCTGGCCGGCCTACCTGCCGCTCAAGCGCTG
>JASHYS010000165.1 GCA_030042915.1 Acidobacteriaceae bacterium | reverse complement strand
CCGCGCACGCGGGATCGCTCCCGGCCGAGCATTCGTTTGCGTCGGTCGAGCCGGACAACGTGGTTCTCACGGCGGTGAAAAAAGCCGAAGACGCCAATGGCCTGATCTTCCGCGTGTACGAGTGGGCGGGCAAGGACAACACGGTGGCTGAGTTCCACCTACCGCCGGGCGCGACCAGCGCTACAGTCACCAATTTGATGGAGCAGCCCGAAGGCGATCCGCTCAAGATTGAGGGCGACGTGGTCAAGGTGCCCATTCAGCACAACGAGATTCTGACCATTCGGGTTGACTACGCACGACAGGGAGTAGCCGATAGCCAGTAGGGAGTAGAAAACGGAGAGCAGGGAACAGCGAAAAGCCAGGAGCTAGAAGCTGCTCTCCATTCTGCTACTCTGGAACCAGCGAGGAGCCTGTCGCATGCACTTCCATTCCCCGTACGTCGTAGTTCCCGTCATCATCGCGGTCTTCGTGGCGTCGATTCTTTGGGCCACCAGCAGCAAGGAAGACAAACCCTCGGAACAGTGATGCCTATCCGGTAACGCCGGTCTACCACCCCGACGACGAGGGCCGGTCGCTGGGGCCAGATGGTATAGGGCGCGGGAACCTTTTCGCGGGCTGCGGCGTACTATCATGCCAGAGGGCGAATTCCATGACACCGCAAAGAACCTACGCGGCCGCGGGCCTGTTTGCTTGCCTGGTGTTGGCGTCGGGCGTGGCTGGATGCCGGATTCACGTGGAGAAAAGCGCCAACGGCGAAGATAAGAACGTCCAGGTCGATACTCCTTTTGGGGGCGTTCACGTCAGCACCGATCAGACCACGGCGGCCGACCTTGGCCTGCCGGCTTATCCCGGTGCGCAAATCGTCCGCGATAATAAGAACGACAAATCCGCAGACATTCACATGGGCTTTGGCGAGTGGGAACTCCGCGTGAAGGTCGTGAACTACACCACACCCGACAGCCAGGACAAGGTTGAGGCGTTCTACAAGAAGGCGCTGGGCCGCTACGGCGACGTGATCACCTGCAAGGACAAGGCTCCCGTGGGCACGCCCGCCCAGACCGCTGAAGGCCTGACCTGCGCCGACGACTCGCATCACGACAATGTGCAAGTGGACACCCCGGCGTTCAAGTCCGGCAGCGGCAACCTGGAATTGAAAGCCGGATCGGAGCGCCACCAGCACATCGTGGGCTTTGAATCGCCGGACAACGGCCAGACTCGCTTCGCGCTCGTGGTGCTCGATCTGCCCTCGGGCATGGAGGGCAATAAATCGGCCGACAGCAACTAGCCCTGGCGGCGCGCCGCGACGCGCAAACAGCCCCTTTTGCTCGCCCTACGCCCGCGAGCAAAAACTCCCCCTCGCGAATTGCATTGAGCACCAGAGCGACATCTGGTATTTTTCCGTAGTGCCCCCATCCCCGAAATTCGCATCGAGATAATTTGCCATCCTGATCGACGTTTGGCCCTTCGCGAATTTCATGGGTCACCACATTCGAGGAAAAAGGAGCCCAGCCCTATGCCCGGAACATGGTGTCGCATTCCCTGTGCAGTCCTGCTGGCCGCAGCCCTGCCGCTTTTTGCCGCCGACAAGTCCAAGCCCGCTGCAGCGCCCGCTACCCCAGCCGAGGTCGATCCTTATGCCGAGGTGCAGCCCGCCACTGAAACGCTGGACCTGAACATGATCCAGCGCATTCGCAACGAGGGCCTGAACGACTCCCACGTGATGGAGTTTGCCGGACCGCTGTTTGACGACATCGGGCCGCGCCTGACGGGCTCGCCCAACCTGGCAAAGGCGAACGCGTGGACGCGCGATACCCTCACCAGGATCGGGCTGCAGAACGCGCACCTCGAAGATTGGGGTGAATTCGGCCTGGGCTGGCAGCAGTTGAATACCTGGGCGCGCATGGTATCGCCCGATACCGCGATCCTGATTCTGCAGGCCACGCCGTGGTCGCCATCCACCCACCCCAGCTCGGTGCTGGAGAGCCCGGATGCCGCGCCAGGGCCGGTCACCGGCGACATAGTCTTCGTCAGCATCCAAAGCGAAAAGGACTTCGACCAGTACAAAGGCAAGCTGGCGGGCAAAATCGTTCTCTTTGGCGCCATGCGCGAGGTTCCTCCGGTCGATGAGGCCATGTTCGTGCGCTACACCGACAAAGAGCTCGAAGACATGGCGCAGTATCCCGTCAACGCTAACGCGGGAGGCATTCCGCCTGAGATGCAGGCGCGCATGCGAGCGAACATGGAGCGCCAGCGGCTCATCAACCAGATCGCGCAGTTCTTTGCGGACGAAAAAGTGGCCGCGGTCATCGAACCCAGCCGTGACGGGCGCGACAGCGGCGGTTCGGGGGGAACGTTCTTTGACGATAACGGCGCCACGCTGGGCCGCAGGCCGTATCTTGCCAGCGAGCGGGTTAAAGTTCCGGTCGCGGTTGCGGCCATCGAAAGTTACGGCCGTCTCTACCGGCTGACGCAGGCGCATGTGCCGGTCAGCGTGGAGATCGACATCGAA
>JASHYS010000164.1 GCA_030042915.1 Acidobacteriaceae bacterium | reverse complement strand
ATTGACCTGCTTGCCGCGGAGGAGTGGGAGGTTCCGCGCCGCTACGGTCTCATCTGCACCATGGGCTACGCCGGAGGCGGCACGATCCCCGATGCGCTTAACCGTCCCGAGAATCACGCCGCCATCGAAGCCGCGTTCCGCACCAACATTCCCATCGCCGCCAAAATGGGCGTGCCCAACGTCATCACCTTCTCAGGCAATCGCCGCGGCATGTCCGACGATGAGGGCGCGCGCAACACCATCGCCGGCCTCAATCGCGTGAAAAAGATCGCCGAAGACAACGGCGTCACCATTTGCATGGAGTTGCTGAACAGCAAGGTGAATCACCCCGATTACATGTGCGATCACACCGCGTGGGGCGCGCGCGTCATCGCTGAAGTCAACTCGCCCAATGTGAAACTGCTTTACGACATCTACCACATGCAGATCATGGAGGGGGATCTCATCGCCACCATCCGCGCCAACATCGGATCGATCGCGCATTTTCATACCGGCGGCGTGCCCGGCCGCCACGAACTCGACGATACGCAGGAAGTACAATGGGATGGCGTCATGCGGGCCATAGCGGACGCAGGCTTCAAAGGCTACGTGGCACACGAGTTTATTCCAGTGCGCGATCCGCTCACCAGCCTGCGCGCCGCCGTGGACCTTTGCGACGTCTAACTCCGCTCACTCCGCGAACGCCGCTGACTCCGCTGCCACTATGAAATCGTTACTTCTCTCCGCCTACAACCATCTCGAAATCGCCGATCTTCCTGCACCTCAACCCGGCGCAGGCGAAGTGCTGGTCTGCGTGGAAGCCTGTGGCATCTGCGGTAGCGACGTACACGGTTACGACGGCTCGTCGGGGCGGCGCATTCCGCCCATCGTGATGGGCCACGAGGCGGCAGGAACGGTCGCAGCGGTCGGCCCGGGCGTTAAAGGATTTGCCGTTGGCGATCGCGTCACCTTCGATTCCACTGTTTACTGCGGCGCCTGCGGCTACTGCGCGCGCGGCGAGATCAATCTTTGCGAGAACCGCCAGGTCATCGGTGTTTCGTGCGGCGATTACCGGCGGCACGGTGCCTTTGCTGAATACGTGGCGTTGCCGCAGCGCATTCTGTATCGCCTCCCCGATCAGCTTTCGTTTGCTGAAGCGGCCATGCTCGAAGCCACGTCGGTCGCGCTGCACGCGGTTCGAGTATCCGACGCGACGGGCGGTGAAACAGCATTGGTCATCGGCGCGGGCATGATCGGGCTCTTGACCATGCAGGCCGCGCGCGCCGCCGGGTGCACACCGGTGTTCATCGCCGATGTGGATAAAACGCGGCTCAATCTTGCGCGGCAAATCGGAGCCGACGAGGCGCTCCATTTGTCGGGCGAGAAGCTGGTGGCAGCGGTTCTCAAGCTGACCAATGGCCGTGGCGTCGATCTGGCCTACGAAGCCGTGGGCCGCGACGAAACCGTGACCGCTGCGATCGACTGCACGCGCAAGGGCGGTACGGTGACCCTGATCGGCAACATCGCCCCCGAAGTGAAGCTGCCGCTGCAGAAAGTGGTCACGCGGCAGATTCGGCTGCAGGGATCGTGCGCATCGGCAGGCGAGTATCCGCAAGCCATCGAGCTGATTGCGAGTGGCAAAATCAAAGTGGCGCCACTGATCACAGCCGTAGCTCCGCTGGAGGATGGTCCGCGCTGGTTCGAGCGGCTGCACGCCGGCGAGCCAAACCTGATGAAAGTGATTCTGACGCCGCATGGCGCAAGCACATTCGGTGAGTGAGCAGGAGATGGGACATCCGCTTTTCGATTTGACCGGGCAGGTGGCCATTGTCACCGGGACCAGCCGGGGACTAGGGCAGTATCTCGCACGCGCGCTGGCCATGGCGGGCGCCGATCTCGTGCTCACCAGCCGCAAGCGCGAATCCCTCACCAAATTTGAAGCGGAGATCAAGGCGCTGGGTCGTCGCGCCGTCTCTTTGGAACTCGACGTGCGCGGCCAGGAGAGCATCCGGCAGATGGCGGCAGATGCCGAGTCGGCATTCGGGCAGATCCACATCCTGGTGAACAACGCCGGATGCAACGTGCGCAAACCGGCGCTCGAAGTGACGTGGGACGATTGGAACCTCGTGCTCGATACAAACCTGCGCGGGACGTTTTTTGTCGCGCAGGCAGTCGCGCGCGGCATGATCGCGCACGGTTATGGACGCATCATCAACATCGGCTCGGTAACCAGCGTCTTCGGCTATGCAGGTCTCGCGCCCTACGGAGCCAGCCGCGGCGGCGTGCGCCAGTTGACCATGAGCCTGGCCGACGACTGGAGCAAGCACGGCCTCACTGTGAACTGCCTGGCGCCGGGGTGGTTCAAAACCGAGCAGAACAAAGTGCTGTATGAGAATCAGGAGTGGGTCGAATATCTCATCGAACGCATTCCCGTGAAACGGCCCGGGGCGCCCCACGACCTCGACGGCGCCATCGTGTTTCTCGCGTCCGAGGCCAGTCGGTACGTAACCGGCCAAACCCTGCTCGTGGATGGCGGCATCTCTACCGGCTCAACGCGCGCCACGGCGACGCCGGCCAACCCGACCTAAGGCAGGCAACGCCGCGCCCATAAACGTTGGCAGTGCAGCTGTGAGATGCAAAAACGCATTGTGATCCTGAGCAGAGTTTGGCCGGGAATCCGGCCAAACGAAATCGAAGGATCTGCGGTTGCTTTTTCAATAAGCGTGGGTTCAACCCACTGGACGGATGGGTTCCAATGAAGGCTCGTTGGTCAATTTTCGCATTCGTTTGCTTCGTTTTCTGCCTGACCCCGCACCTTCGCGCGCAAGCTCCCGCGTCTGCGTCCGCGCAAGCAGCGCCACCGGACGATCTCCTGCGCGGCTTTCTCGATCCGCCCAATGGCGCGCGGCCGCGCGTGTGGTGGCACTGGATGAACGGCAACATCTCCACTGAAGGCATCAAGCTCGATCTCGAGTGGATGCATCGCGTGGGCCTGGGAGGCGTCACCATCTTCGAAGGCGCCATCAACACGCCGCAGGTGGTTCCGCAGCGGCTCATCTATATGACGCCCGAGTGGAAGCAAGCCTTCCAATACGCAGTCACCACCGCGCGCTCCGTGAATATGGAGGTGGCCATTGCCAGTTCGCCGGGTTGGAGCGAAACGGGAGGGCCGTGGGTGCCTGCCTCGCAAGGCATGAAGAAGATGGTATGGTCAGCCACGGATTTTCCCGGCGGCAGGCCGTTCACCTACAAGCTGCCGCATCCGCCGCAGGTTGACGGCACCTTTCAGAACTTCCAGGTGCCCGGCCGCCGCGCGCCCGACGGCACGGTCGTCACGCCTCCCGAGTTCTACACCGACGTCGCAGTGATCGCCTTCAAAATTCCCGGGGGCGACCATCACC
>JASHYS010000163.1 GCA_030042915.1 Acidobacteriaceae bacterium | reverse complement strand
CGCTTCAGCTTCAACTGGCAGGCGGCTTCTGAAACCGCGAAACCGTCGCGCGTGGCGGCGTCCAGTCCAGGCTCATGCATCAGCGCCTGAAATTGCTCCGCCGCCTCGGCATTGCGGCCTCCATCGAAGTAGGCGTCGGCCAAGGTGCGGAGGTCGGTCACGGTCAGCGTCGATTCAGCTCCCATTTGCGTCAGCTTGGCGCGCGCCGTGTCCGCCTCGTTGCTCAGCGGGTGCGCCAGCAGGACCCGCTTGAACGTCTCTTCCGCCGCCTGTTGCTGGCCCAGCCCGAGCTCAACCTCGCCCTCTGCAAGCTGGTAGCCGGGCCGGTCCACGGCCGAGGTGTCGGCCGCTGCAGCCAGCACCTTCCGTGCGCCCTCCAGGTTGTTCAGCGCCAGCAGTACGTTGGCTTCAAGTTCCGGCACTTGCACATCGAAGATGCTCTCCGGATAGCGATCGCCAAACCCATGCAGAACCGTCTCGGCAGCGGCGTCCTCGCCGGCACCGTGGCTGGCCACAGCGTCAAGAAAGTCCGCGTAGTCCGCCAGCTCTCCGCCGGCGCGCCGAGCCTCAGCCAGGGCCGTCTCGGCTTCCGCATAGCGCTTGTCGAGCAGGTAGGCGTGGCCCAGCGCCAGGTACGCTGCGGCTGCTGCATCGCCGGTGTGGCTGCGCGCGAAGGCGGCCACTCCGGCGTAGGCTTCAGGCGTGCGTAGCGTAGCCAGCTGCTGGGCCATCGGCTGCAGCTCTTTCGAAGCCACAAAGGCCTGATGAATCCTGGCAGTGCGCGCGATCCGCGCCGCGCGGCTCGCATGATGAGCGGGCTTGCGCTTCGCGGGCTGCTTCCTGGCCTTCGCCGTCGAACTCGCCGACTTGGATTGCGCCGGCTGTGAACCCTGAGCGGCCGGTGAGCTTGCCGCTGACGGAGCCGCGCCCGATTCTCCATTGGATTGCGCCGCCGCAGGCCACGCAGCCATCATGAATGAGAGCAAAAAGGCGGCCGCACGCGGTGCCGCGCCAGAGTCAGGCCTCGGGGAAATTAAACCCACCATAGATCCACTTTATGCTGATTTGACGGGAGCCGGACGCTGAGGGTACCAGCGCCGTCACCACAAGTGTGACAGCTCGGCCAGTTTGGTCACCCTCGGCTGCGTCCGGTACACTCATCTTTTACCGGTCTTCAGGATTCGACCGGTTCCCTAGCTCGTTTCGCGGCGATTTTTCGCATCCGAACCCCATGTCAACCATCCAAACGATTGCGGGACAAAACGAACAGCATCCTGACGTGGCCCTGGTAGAAAAGGTCCGCGGCGGTGACCTGGCGGCGTATGACACACTGGTCCGCAAGTACGAACGGCAGATCTTCAGGATTGCGCAGCACATTACGCAAAACCGCGAAGATGCCGAAGACGTGACGCAGGACGCGTTTTTGAAGGCGTACGAAAAGCTCGACCAGTTTCAGGGGAATTCGAAATTTTACACATGGCTGGTGCGAATCGCGGTAAACGAAAGCCTGATGCGGCTGCGCAAGCGGCGTACGGGCAAAACGGTCTCGATGGACGAGGACGTGCAGACCGAAGAAGGCTCCGTCCCCCGCGACTTTGCCGACTGGGCTCCCAACCCGGAACAGAATTACAGCCAGGCCGAGCTGGCCGAAATCCTGAGAAAAACCATCCAGGGCCTGCCGCCGGGTTTCCGCGTAGTTTTTGTGCTGCGCGACGTCGATGGGCTCTCCACCGAAGAGACGGCCGAAACCCTGGGCTTGAGCGTGCCGGCGGTGAAATCGCGGCTGCTGCGCGCGCGGCTGCAACTGCGCGAACGGCTCAGCCGGTATTTCAAACGAAAGGCACCGGTCGCTGCTCGGACGCCTGCATCCTCTCAGGCGAATACCTCATCGCAAGGAGACGGGGCTAAGCAATGACCTGCACCGAGTTTCTGAAAATCCTGGACGACGTGATCGACGAATCCATCGCCTCAGAGACGCGCATCGAGATCGAGACTCACCTTAAAAAGTGCGGGCATTGCGAAGTGGTGTTGAACACCACGCGCAAAACCATCGAGATCTACCGCTGCCACGAGATCTACGAGCTTCCCGTGGAAGTGAACGAGCGCCTGCACGCCTCGATCATGGAGCGGTGCCGGAAGGTGCGGTGACTGCTGCCAGCTCCTAGCTTCCAGCTTTGTCCGTCTTAGGCCCGCCGCTGTTTACCAAATTCTATATACCCCTCCCCCTTCCCCTTTCCCCCTCAGGCTTTTTTTGCGACAAGTCGCTCAGCTGCCCGCAAACGGCTCGCCAGCCAAAGTCGTCATTCGAAAATAAGAGCCATGCAAATCGCTCATTTAAATTGGGTTGCGTGGGCTTCGCTCATCGAATCCGCTCCATTTTCCACGAATTTTCGGCCTCTCGCCATCCCCTCGTCATGACGAAGGCAGAAGCGGTCCAATCTGTTTCCCGATGTGCTATTGCCATTGCGCGCGAAAAGGGGGAAATTATCTGCAAAGTGGGCGCAAGGTTTTTCGCGGAGGGGAGACCCGTAAAGGCCCGCGCCTAAAGGCGAAGGCGGGGCCCAATTCCGTTTCAAGGAGCCTAAACGCTCCTGCTCCCTCCGACGGATGAAAGTAACCACAACTTTCGCCGCTGCTTGGCGTTTGAACCTGCAGCAGGCTCGTGCCGCGCGTAAGATGCGCCCGACCGGTTGATTTGGCAGTTGATGGCATGCGGGTGCGGGCGTGGACCCGCGCACGACAGCCGGCAAGGATGCCGGCGTTGCATTTTTTGTGAAGTTGCCTTATCCCGCTAGCTGGAGCATGTGCAATGCAAGCTTTGCGCGACGCGATGGCCATCGTCCTCTGTGGCAGCCTCTGCTTCCCTGCTCCGCTTGGCCTGGCTCAGGAAGCGGCCGCGCCCGATTCAACTCAGCCACAGACCAAGCATCGACCCGAGTACCAGTCAGGCCAGTTGCGCGGCGACGAGCGCATTCTGCAAGCGCTCAACCGCTTCACTTTCGGTGCCCGACCGGGCGACCTCGAGGCCGTGCGGCAGATGGGCCTGGACAAATGGTTCGAGCAGCAACTGCATCCCGCGGGTATTGATCAGGCGGACCTGAACGCGCGGCTGGCGCAATACCCCGCCATGCAGTGGAGCGTGCAGGACCTGCTGTTCCGCATGCCCAGTCCCGCTATCATCCGGCAGGCCATCGACGGCAAAGTGCAGATTCCATCTCACGGCACGCTGCACGCAGTGTATGAAAACCAGATCTACCGGCTGCAACTGAGGAAGGCGGCGCAGGCCGAGAAGCAGAACGCAGCCAACGCGACTGCGGCCGCCGCCGCGCCGAATGCGCCCAACGGCCAGAACGTTGCTGCGGCCAACGCAGCGCCGGCTGCGAATTCGGGCATGGCCGGCGGCAGCAGCATGGACATGAGCGCTAGCCCGAACAGTCCCGCGCCGGCCATGGATGCCAACGCAGCCCAGCCCGCGAACGCCTACGCAAGCGCACAGCCCGCGCCGGCCATGCAGGGCGACATGAATGCCGCAGCGCCGGCAAGCACGACCCCGCCTGCAAATACCACAGCCTCTACGGCGTCGGGCCCGGCGGCCGGCCAGCCCCTGGTTGATCAGGGCATGGTTGCGGGCATTCTTGCCCTGGTGCCCGAGGAGCGCGTGCGGCGCCTGCAGGCGATGCAGCCCGAAGAATTTGAAGCCTTCATCAAGTCGCTTAAGCCAGCGCAGCGCGCCGCGCTGCAAGCCGGCTTGAGTCCGGACCTGCGCGAGTCGCTGGAAGATCTGGAAGCGCCGGAGCAGACGGCGGTGCAGGAGCTGTTTGCCGAGCGGCTGGCGCGCGATATCTACTCCAATGCGCAATTGCAGGAGGTGATGACCGACTTCTGGCTCAACCACTTCAACATCTACCTGCGCAAGAACGAGCAGATGCCGTATTACCTGGTGAGCTATGAGCGCGACGTGATCCGCCCGCTGGCACTGGGCAAGTTTGAAGATTTGCTCGAAGCCGTGGCGCACAGCCCGGCGATGTTGATTTATCTTGACAACGCGCAGAGCATGGGGCCCGATTCAATGGCCGCCGAACGCAACGCGATGAATGCCGCGCGCCGCCCTGGCGCCAAGAAGCAGGCGCCTGAAGGATTGAATGAAAACTATGCGCGCGAGCTGATGGAACTGCACACCGTGGGCGTGAATGGCGGGTACACTCAGGCCGATGTAACGCAGGTGGCGCGCGTTCTGACCGGCTGGACGGTCGATCGCCCGCAGTTTGGCGGCGGGTATATTTTCGCCGCGCCGCGCCACGAGCCCGGCAAGAAAATCGTGATGGGCGAAAAATTCAAGGAGAATGGCGAGATGGAGGGCCGCCAGCTGCTGCACTTCCTGGCCACGCGGCCGGCCACGGCACAGTTCATCTCGCGCAAGCTGGCGATTCGTTTTGTGGGCGACGATCCGCCACAGGCGCTGGTGGATCGCATGGCCAAGAGCTATTTGTCGAGCGGCGGCGACATTCCGGCGGTGCTCAGGACGCTCTACCACTCGCCCGAATTCTGGGCCGCGAGCGATTTCCGGTCGAAGGTGAAGACGCCGATGGAATTTGTGGTGAGCGCGGCGCGGGCCAGCAACGCCGACATCCAAAACTATCAGCCGCTGGTGAATGCGCTGCGGCAGATGGGCATGCCGCTGTATGGCTGCATTCCGCCGGTGGGATACAAGTGGGATGCGGCCGATTGGGTGAGCACGGGCGCGCTGGTGGACCGCATGAACTTCGCCCTTTCGCTGGCGGCGAACCGCTTCCCCGGAATTACCGTGGTGTGGGCGCCGGAGCTGGATGTAAACACACTGATGAACGACACCTCGTCGCAGCAGGTGATTCCCACGGCGGAGTCGGAAGAGACGCGGCTCGAACCCATGCTGGTGGCGGGTGGAGTGAGCGGAGCTACGCGTGCGGCGGCGCTGGAGCAGTTTGAGGCGCAGAGCGCGGGGAATGCGGGCGCGACGCCGGCTGTTGCAGATCAGCCGATTCCTCCGCAGGCGCCCAACGGAAAAGGGAAAGGCGCCATGGGCATGGGCCGGCTCGCGCGGGTGCAAGGGTTGGCGGCCAATCGCGCCCCCGCGCCGGACGCGTACGAGCGCGAGGATCAACTGCTGGCCGGATTGCTGCTGGGTTCGCCGGAGTTTCAGCGAAGATAGCGGAGCTCCCACCCTTTCGGCAGAAGACGCCGAAAGGATGGGGCAACATGCTGAGCTGAGGAGTACATCATGAACCGTAGATTTTTCCTGCACAGAGGCGCGCTGGCCGTGGCCGGCACCACCATGATGCCGAATTTTCTTGTCCGCGGCGTGCTGGCGCAATCGGCCGTACCGCCGGGCCAGCGGCTGGTAGTGATCTTCCAGCGCGGCGCTGCCGACGGCTTGAACGTCGTCGTTCCCTACCGTGAGAAGAATTACTACAAGATGCGGCCCAGCATTGCCATCCCTGAAAAGCAAGTGCTTGATCTGGACGGGTTTTTCGGCTTGCACCCGTCGCTCGCGCCGTTCAAGCCGCTTTACGATCAGGGACAGCTTGCTATCGTGCACGCGTGCGGTTCGCCCGACATGAGCCGATCGCACTTCGACGCGCAGGACTACATGGAATCGGGCACGCCCGGTGTGAAAAGCACCGAAGATGGCTGGCTGAACCGCGCTTTGCAGGCTGAGGATGTGGTGCATCGCTGCGCCGGCACGTGTGAGGCGCACACTGCGTTTCGCGCTCTGGCCCTGGGCGCCGACGTGCCGCGCACGCTGGCGGGAAAGATTCCCGCCATTGCCATCAGCAACGTGAATACTTTCAGCGTGGCCGGCCGCGGGCCGGCGCCCTCGCCGGCAGCAAATGCCTTTGAGGCCATGTACGCCGGAAGCGGCGATCAGATCTTTCATGCCGCAGGCGACGAAACCTTCGAGGCGGTGAAGATGCTGCGCGACGCCAATCCCGCGCAGTACGCGCCCGCGTCTGGAGTCAATTATCCCAACTCGGAATTCGGCAACAACATGAAACAGATTGCGCAACTGCTGAAGGCGAACCTGGGCGTGGAAGCCGCGTTTACCGATGTTACCGGCTGGGACACGCATCAGAATCAGGGCGGCGTGAACGGGCAGCTCGCCAACCGCTTGGGCGATTTTTCGGCGAGCATCGCCGCGTTCTGGCGCGACATGGGCGACAACGCCGGCAACGTCACGCTGGTGACGATGTCGGAGTTTGGCCGCACGGCCCGCGAGAACGGCACTGCCGGCACCGATCATGGCCACGC
>JASHYS010000012.1 GCA_030042915.1 Acidobacteriaceae bacterium | reverse complement strand
AGGCAGCGGCGATACGGAAGTGAGGCTGAGTCCGCTTGCGCTGCTGGGGATTTTTTTCTGCCTCGTGCTGCTGTGCGGTTTGTGCTTCGGGCTCGGTTACGCGGTTGGACATCGCGGCGCGAGTGCGGCTGTGGCCAGCGCGGAACCTCCAACGCAGGAGCCTGCTGCGGATCAGCAGCCGTCGCAGGGGAGTGACTCGACTCCCAAGCCTTCAGCTGAAGCGCAAAATCAGCCGACGGCGCAGCCGCCGACCGGTGAGGGCAGCGCGCCTTCTTCAGACACGGAAACGAGCCCAGCGCCGACGCAGCCGAACAGTGCGGCTTCGGCGCCATCTTCTTCGCCGCCAGCGCCTGCGCAACCCGCGCCCCAGCCGGCCCAGCCAGCCGCTCCGGTGAGGCCTGCCACGCCGCCTGCGGCCAGCGCACCTCGGCCCGCTCCGGCGAGCACCGAGCCGTATGCGGGTCCGGCTCCGGCCACGCCAGGGCAATACATGGTGCAGATCGCTGCGGTCTCGCACGGCGAGGACGCGGATGTGCTGATGAACGCACTGCGCCGGCGGGGATACGCGGTGACAGAACGGCGCGAGCCTGGCGATGGATTGATCCACGTGCGCATCGGGCCGTTTTCAAGCCACGAAGAGGCGGTACGCTGGCGCAACAAACTGCTGGGCGACGGATACAACGCGGAAGTGCAGCCGTAGAACGAGGGAACAGAGCGCAGGGAGCGAGGGAGCGAGGCGAAGCCTCTAATCGCGCATCCATTCGGGGAGGCCGGAGGCGATGGCGGTGCGAACGGCCTCGGAAAGTTCGTCGCGGGTGACGAAATCGTTGGGCAAAATTGGTTCGTGAAAGATGATGTGCGCCGTGCCGGGGCGGATGCGCAGGCTGCCCTTGGGCATGATGGCCTCAGTTCCATAAATCGAAACGGGAATACAGGGCGCGGCGGTTTCCTTGGCGAGATAGAACGGACCTTTCTTGAAAGGCAGCATGCGGCCGTCGCGCGAGCGTGTGCCTTCGACAAACACGGTGATATTCAAGCCCTTGGCAAGCACGCGCTGCGCAATGGCGACGCTCTCTTGCGCGCTCTCGGGGCGGCCGTCGCGGACGACGGGAATGAACTCGCCAAGCTTGAAGCCGTAGCCAAGGATGGGAATCTTCATCAGAGAGCGCTTGAGGAAAGCGGAAGTGCGGCCGGGAATGCAGGGAATGAGCGCCTGAGGGTCGAGGTTGGAGATGTGATTGGCCATGAAGATGCAGGCAGTGTGCGCGGGAACGCCCTCGCGGCCGGAGACCACGACACGAATGCCGGCGATGCGAAAGGCAGCGCGGGAGACGGACTGAGCGACGTTGTAGAGAGGCGTGGCGTTGCCGGTGATCATGGCCCAAGGGATGAAGATGAGAGCCGCGGGAAAGCCGAGAACGATGAGCGTGCCCAACAAAAGGAGCGCGCGGATCATGCCGAGCTCCGGTTTGGCGATGGGGCCGATGCGGCGAAACGCTCGCGCAGGCGTGCCGGGAGCTTTTCGTAGATTCCGTCGAAGCCGCCGTTGGAGAGCAGAGCGACCACGTCACCGGACGTGAGTTGGGGCGTGATGGCGGCGACAATGGCATCGGCGCTGGGGTGCAGCTCGGCGGGAGTGTGCTGATCGTTGAGGGCGCGAACCACGTCTTCAGGGTGAAGGCGCTCAGTCTCAGGAATGCGTTCCTGCTGGTACACGCCGGCAAGGACCACGCGGTCGGCGAGGCGGAGGCTGGCGACGAGGTCGGCTTCGAGAACTTTGCGGCGGAGGGTGTTGGAGCGGGGTTCCAGGACTGCCCAAAGACGCACCTGGGGATAAACGGAGCGGAGCGCGCGCAGAGTTTCGCGGATGGCAGTGGGGTGGTGGGCGAAGTCTTCAATGAGAGTGATTCCGTTGATCCGGTCGCGCACTTCGAGGCGGCGCTTGACGCTCTGGAAGGCGGCGAGAGCGTCGATGATGGCATCTTTGCCGACTCCCTGGCCGGCGGCGAGGGCGGCGGCGGCTGTAGCGTTGAGGGCGTTGTGCTCGCCGGCCAGATTCATGGTTAGCTCGGCCCAAGGGGCGCCGTTACGATGGACCTCCCATTGCGTGCGGCCGCTGACGTAGCGGAGATTGCGGAGGCGCCAGTCAGATTTTTCACCGAAGCCATAGCGCTCAACGCGGCAGAAGGCGTGGCTGACACAATCGGTCACGTTTTCGCTGCCGTCGTAGGCGACGATGAGGCCGCGGCGAGGCACGAGATTGACGAGAAGTTTGAAAGCGCGTTTGACCTGGTCGAGATCAGCGTAGATGTCGGCATGGTCGAATTCGACGTGCGTGAGGATGAGCGCATCGGGGAAGTAGTGCAGGAATTTGGGGCCTTTATCGTAGAAGACCGTGTCGTATTCGTCGCCTTCGACGATGAAGTTGCGCGTAGAGCGAAGCTGGAAGCTGGTTCCGAAATTCTCGGCCACGCCGCCGATGAGAAAGGAGGGTTCGAGCGCGGAATCCTGGCGCGCGGCGGTCTGGTAGATCCAGGCGAGCATGCTGGTGGTTGTGGTTTTGCCGTGGGTTCCGGCGACAACGAGAGAGGTGCGGCCGGTGAGGAATTCTTCGCGCAGGAGTGCGGCCATGGAGGTAAAAGGAATGCGCTGGTCGAGGACGCGCTCGATTTCAGGATTGCCGCGCGAGAGAGCGTTGCCGATAACAACGAGATCGGGTGCAGTGTCGAGGTTCGATTCAGCGTAGGGCTCGAGGACGGGAATGCCAAGGGAGCGGAGGAGATCGCTCATGGGTGGATAGGCGGCCTTGTCGGAGCCGGTGATGCGGTGGCCTTGCAACTGCAGCAGCCCGGCAAGAGACGCCATGGCCGTACCGCAGATGCCGATGAGATGGATGTGACGCGGCGGCGGGGTCATGGGATCACCGCTGGCTCGAGGAGGTTGAGCTGCGGCTGGGGTTCGAGGCTGAGCTTGGCTTCGACTCCAAGGGTGAGGGTGACATTCTGGCGCGAGACGTGGCCGCTGCGCAGGCCGATGGCGATGGGAATGTCGATGCCGTCGAGGGCGTTGAGGACAGCTTGATCGAGCAGCTCAGGCGGCGCGCCGGGTGAGACGCACCCGAGCATTTCGCCAAAAATGATGGCCGAGACGCCCTGGAATTTTCCGGCGGCGCGCATCTGCCACAGCATGCGATCGATCTGGTAAGGCTTGGTGTTGACTTCTTCGAGGAAGAGGAGTTTGCCCTCGGTGCGCGGCTCCCAGGGTGTGCCGAGCAGCGAGACGATGATGTCGAGGCAGCCGCCGTAGAGCGTTCCGCGCACGGTGTTCGCTTCGCCTGTGGACTTGAGGATACGCAGACCTTCGGCGGGACCGACGCTGTAAGGCTCGCCGGCAAGCGCAGCCCGGAAGCTAGGCAGGTGAATGCCATCTTCGAGGTAGAAATCGGCGGCCAGCATGGGACCGTGGAATGCAGGAAGGCCGATCTGGTCGAGCAAACGAAGCTGCGTGCCGGTTAGATCGCTGTAAGCGAGGAAGGGCTTGGGATGCCTGGCAATGTGGCCGGGATCAAGAGCGTCGAGAAGATAATTTGACCCATAGCCGCCGCGCAGGGCCATGACGGCGCTGGTTTCAGAATCGGCAAAGGCGCCGTGGAAATCGGCGAGGCGCTGCGCAACAGTTCCGGCAAAGTAAAGCGGCTCGCGCAACAGAGTGTTGGGGGCGAGCTTGGTGGTGAAACCGAGTGAGCGCAGTGCCGCGAGGCCACTTTCGATGCGGTCAGGTTTTGCAGGTGAGGCCGGGCCAACGATGCCAATACCGGAACCGGGTGCAATGGGCTTCAGCTTGAGCAAGCGCATGGGGCTCACCATGCCTCGCCGCGGGCGATGAGCGCAGCGGACCCGGTGAGGTAGAGCTCGTTTCCAGGACCGTTCCAGGCCACGGTTTGTGCGCCGCCGGGCGCCACAACGCGCAGAGGCGAGACGCAGCGGCGGAGTGCAAGAGCCGCGGTTGCGGCTGCGGCAGTGCCGGTGCCGGATGAGGCAGTCGGCCCCACACCGCGCTCCACAACCCGGATTTGAATCTCGTGCTCGTTAATGATGCGCACAAACTCCACGTTGGTTTGCTGGGGAAAATCGCGATGCGCACAGATCTCGGCCCCCAAGGTCTGCCATGGTTTGGAAGCGACCGCGAATGACGTATCTTCAACCAGGACGACGAAATGAGGATTGCCCGCGGTGACCTCGACACCGACAACCTCGGAGCCATCGACGAGCTTGAGGGTGTGAGGCACGAAGTTGGGCACTCCCATGCCGGTGGTGACTTCGACAGCAAGTTCCTCGCTAGAAAGCACCTTGTCGATACGGCAGAGCCGCAGACCGGCATCGGTGGAAACTCTCAGCTTTTCACCCGCTTTCGAGCCCAGCGAATGCGCCATCCACGCGGCCACGCAGCGCGTGCCATTGCCGCTGATTTCAGCGACCGAACCGTCGGCGTTGTGCAGGCGGACACGGCTGGAGTGGGGACCTGTCCAGGAGAAGAATTCGACTCCGTCGGCGCCGATGCCGGTATTGCGCTGGCAGAGGCGGCGGGCAAGATCGGCACGATCATGATCGGCTGCCGCTTCTTCGGTAACGATGAGGAAATCGTTGCCGCAGGCGTGAGCCTTGATGAAAGGGATCACTCTTCCTCCGGATCGTGGAAGGTGAGGAGCGAGTCGATGGCGGGTTCGGCCAACAGCTTTCCGCGCAGGGTGTCGTGGTGCTTTCGGGTGGTGTTGATGGGGAAGGTGACGCGCTGCAATTCACCGATGGCGTCGCGCTCCACGCTGCAGAGACGCGCCCCCGCGCAATCCACGGCCTCGAGGATCGACCGCAGCATGAGCGTCTGGTCGCGGCCGCGCGCTTCGTAGACCAGGGGATACTTTTTAAGGCTGGCGCGGTGCTCGAGCAGGCCGACGATCTCGAGGGCCGCGATGACCATAAGCGCCGAGACCACGGCAGCCGCGTAGAGCCCCGCGCCGCAGGCCATGCCGATGGATGCGACCACCCAGACGGCGGCTGCGCTGGTGAGCCCGCTGACGCGATCACGGTTGCGCAGGATGAGGCCGGCGCCGAGAAATCCGATGCCCTGCACAATGTTCGAAGCTACCTGGCCCCGGTTGGTTCCGGCGTCTCCTGCGAGTACGGGAGACAGAAGCGTAAACAAGGCCGAGCCCATGCAGATGAGGAGATTGGTGCGGACGCCCGCGTCCTTGTGATTGAGCTCGCGCTCGAGGCCCACGCAGGCCCCGAGCACAGAGGCGAGCAGCAGGCGCCCGAACGTGCTGTTGGCCATCACCATTTGCTCAATGGAGCTGAAGGAGAAGGGTTGGATCATCAGTGCCACGGTGACTCGCTGGTTCCTTCGGTGACGCAGGACGCTTCAGCCCGATGCTATCACCGGCGATGGGTGGATGTTGAGCGGGGTTTCAGAGCGCGCGGGGCCGCCTTACCAGGTTGTGCCGGCAAAATAGGGGCGCGCGTCGCCGGGCGTCGATTTCGCCGAGCTCGCCAAAAGACGACTTAGTAACGGTAGCTGAGGCCCACGCCGAAAACGGATCGCGCCTGCAGGTTCACGGGCGTTGTGACAACTGGAGGGCCCAATGCGGGATTGGTGGGACTGAAGTAGGGATTTGCCACATAAATCGATCCGATATTTCCCGCCACCTGCCCGACGCCGATGTCGAACGCGAAATGCGGCTTGTCCTTCTGCGTCACGCGCACGGCATAGTCCAGCGTCGTAGGAATGTGCGCGGTCGCCAGCGGGTACGACGCAGGATTGCAGGCAAGCTCAGCTTCGCACTGGTAAAGCGCCGCATTCAGCAGGGTGTTCAGATTCACTGAAGTCCTGGGTTCCTGCGTGAATCCTGCTGAAGGGACTACCACAATGCCATGGCCCACAGGCAGCGGAATGCCGAGGCCGCCGAAGAAGCGTCCGCCGAAGCGCGTGCTCTGGCCGCCGATGCCGAAGATGGTGGCGTTGGTGGCCTTCCAGCCGAGGTTCAACAGGAATGGCAGAGGCGGCTTCGCCCACGTCTTGGTGACGGCAACGTACAAATCGCCATTGGTGTACGATTTGTCGGTTCCCGTAAGCATCTTGTTGGCTGCGCCCGAAACAAAGTGGTCATTGGTGCGGACCACCCCGCCGATCGCGATGCCCGGCATCCACGGGCCAAACTGTCCGTCCTTGAAAGCAACAACCTTGCCGTGGAAAACGTTCATTCCATCGTAATTCCACAGGTTGCTGAGACCGAGAGGCGTGGCCGTAGTGGTGGGCTGGTCTCCGTACTGATGAACGCTGCGCGTGTAACCGGCCTCTGCGCGGCTCGCAAAGCTCTCTGTGATGCTGAAGGTCTCAATCGTGCCAATCACCGCCGAAGCATCGATGAAATGGAAGCCGACGGCCGGGTGCGA
>JASHYS010000162.1 GCA_030042915.1 Acidobacteriaceae bacterium | reverse complement strand
CCAGGAAATCCGCGTAATTCAGATACGTCTCCGACAGTGTGGAGCGCTCGATGGCCTGGCGGAACATGGCTTCGGCTTTTTCGTTCTGGCCGGTTGCGGCGTAGGCGTGGGCCAGCAGTCCGGCGGCGCGATAGAAGTCGTGGCCGGGATCCTTGCTGACCGTCATCTCGAGATCGGGCAATGCGGCCGCGGCGTCGCCCATGAGCAGCGCGCAGACGCCACGGCGGTAGAAGCAGTCGAGCGTGGTGGAGCGTGCGGCGATGGCCTTGTCGTACGCGGCGCGCGCCCTGAGCAGGTTGCCATCGTCCATGTAGAGGTCGCCGAGCTCCTCGAAGTTTCCGGTGGAGGGATTGTCACGAATTTCCAGCTCGAGCTGGGCGATGCGCTTGCGGCGCGGGAATGCCTTGAAGGATTGGCGCAAAAGGCCCAGGTCGGGCAGCGCTTCGACGAAGATGTAAATGAGCGCGCCCGGCGGACCGAGAAACCAGATGATGAAGATCCAATAGGTATCGGGCCGGCGCCGGATGAAGTGTATAGTGGCTGCGACCTGCAGCAACACACCCCACGGCCAGAACAGCCCGGCAAGAAATCCCATAGGATTGGAACCCTGATGTGAGTGTACGCGGGCGGCAGAACAGATGGCTCAGCGATACGACTCGTCGCGGTGGATGACGAATTCGGGATAGGCTCCGCCGCCGAGCTCGTGCAGATCCATGCCGATGCGCTCGCCGTCGGCGTCGGCGCGGAACGGAACCACGCGATTAAGCAGGGCAAAGAGCAGGTAGACGAGCGGCAGCACGACGCCGAGCAGCGCAGCGATGCCTACCAGTTGCGCGAGCAGCTGGCCCGGCTGTGGCGCAAAAAACCCTGCGGCCAGCAATCCCCACAGGCCCGCGGCTCCGTGCACGGTGATGCCGCCGGAGGGATCGTCAATTGAGAGCGCGAGCTCGAGCGCTTCGACCATCAATGGCGTGAAAATGCCGGCAACTGCGCCGACGAATAACGATTCGGCCGGCGTGGCCAGGCTCGCGCAGGCGCTCGAGGCCACCAGCCCGGCGAGCCATCCGTTGGCGCACAGGCTGGCGTCGGGCTTGCCGAAACGGACGCGCGTAACGGCGAAGGTTGCTACCAGGGCCGCGGAGGCCGAAAGGAGAGTGTTGACCGCGGTAAGGGGCAACGCGCTGGGCGGCGCATGCAGCCACAAGAGGGCTCCGGCCGCGTTCCATGCCAGCCAGCCGATCAATGCCAGCAGGCAGCCAAAGAGAACGTAGACAGCGCTGTGGCCAGGCATGGCCAGCGACAGGCCCGCGTTGGGAAATTTGCCTCTGCGGGGCCCGGCGAGCCACACCACGGCCAGCGCGCATAACCCGCCGAGCGCGTGGACTGCGGCCGCGCCGCCGGCGTCGAGAAAGCCATCGCCGAGCGAGAAGTTCGCGCCCAGCATGTGCAGCCACCCGCCGGTCCAGATCCAGTGCGCCGCCAACGGAAAAATAATGCCGGCCAGGACGGCGGCCGAGGCGCAGCCTGCGGCCAGCCGCCAGCGGTCCGCGCCCGAGCCCCAGGGAATGATGGCCGCCATGGCAACGGCCATGAACTGGAAGAGCAGCGCGAGTTGCGCATGCGGATCGGCGCTGCTGAGGCCCCGGAGCAGAAAGGGCCCAAGTCCGAGCACGCTCCAGCTCTTTCCGGCCGCGTGCAGCACCATCTCCCGAACGCCCAACGTGCCGGCGAGGGATGCGCCTAAAAGCGCAAAGACGATGACAGCCACAGCCACGAGAGCCAGATTCCCGAGCAACGCCTGCGCCGCGGAGCGCGAACGCCCCAGCCCGCAATTGATGAGCGCCACGCCGGCAACGGCCAGCGGCGCCAGCATCAACAACCCCAGCGTCAGCGCGAAGGCGGCGCCGCTCATGGCCGGAGCGCTCATGGGAGGAATGGGATTCATGACCGGCTCGTCCCTCGCGCCACCATGTGCCCGCGCACGGCCACCACCAGCCCCAGCACTTCAACCGCAAGGCCGCACAGGACAAACACAGTGCGGCGCGCGGGGTCGGCAAACAGCACCAGCGCGGCGAGGGTGAGAAAGAATCCTGCGGGCATCACCAGAAGTCCGGCGTACTTCATGGGTGGTTCCTTTTCTTCAATTTGCGGAAACGCACGTTGGGGTTTCCGACGGATTGTTTGATCGGCACTCTCGAGAATTCTGCAGAAACAATCGCAGATTCTTCGACTTCGGCCGCCTTCGGCGACCTTGGCTCAGAATGGCAGTGCGCAGGAGATTTTCGCGATCAATACGATTGTTACGCCCTTATGAATTCTAAACGACGCCAGACAGCGCGGCGGCGGGGGCCACGGCGGTGCGTTGGCGAGTTCACAGTGTGAGAGCGCGTTTCCGCCCTTATAGATTCCTTTCAGGCGGCGGAAAATAATGGGCTGTGAGCATTGAGCAGACAACCGCGCGCAGGATCGTTCCAGTGATTTTGGGCTCGTTGACACTCGCAGCCGTTGTGCTGCTGTTAGTTCAGGATGCCGAACCCCAACTGTTCCCGGCGCGAAGCCACGAATTCCTCGCCGCATTTTCGCTGGCGATGATTTCGTTGGCTTATGTGATTTTTCAATGGGCGCGCCGCAGCGGGCTCAAGGAGATGGTGAAGACGATTCTGCTGGCAGCGGCCTTTCTGTTCTGGGCGGCGAATCAGCTTTGGCCTAGCCTGCCCCAGGCAGGGCTGTTCAACGACATCGCGATTGGGCTTTTCGTTCTGGATTTGTTCCTGGTCATTGCGGGTTGGCCGGCATCGGCGAGCGGTGGCGTCTTCGGCGCGGGGCGCTGAGACTGGCCGCCGATTCAGCCAAGATGAACTCAATGAGCGATAGGCTTTTCCTTGCTAAGAACATTTTGGGCATTTTCTGGCCGCGGCATGATAATTTTCAATCAAAGGATTTCACCTCCGCATCGCAAGCTTGGAGCGGAAGAGTGGTTGTTACGCCAAAAACGTATTTGTCACAAGCAGTTTCTGTTTCAAGCGGTTGCCGATTCGATTCCCACAAAATTTTTTTCGCCATGTGGCACGCAAGCCTTGTAGCGTGAGGGCTGTGGGCTGCTATATTGATCTTTCGGGCTTCCCCGCCTGCCACGGGAATTTCTATCGAAGAGCGTTTCTTGTACATCACGCATGTGACTGCTGACACAGACGGTCGCAAGCAAAACGAAAGTCAAACCAGGAACCGTTCATGGCGCAAATCTTCGACCGCAGCTCCAACGCATTGGCTCGCATGGGCCTTGTGTTGACGGGGTTGATCATCATTGCCGCGGGAGTGACACTGGACGAGTTGCAGCGCTCGCCGTGGGTTACGCGGCAAGGCCAGCGTGCCGATCAGCCGGTTCCCTTCAGCCATGAACACCACGTGCAGGGCCTCGGCCTGCAGTGCCAGTACTGTCACACCACAGTGGAGACGTCGAGTTACGCGGGCATTCCTCCTACGCGCACGTGCATGAATTGCCACGCGGAGATCTGGACCAATGCGCAACTGCTGGAACCGGTGCGGCAAAGCTGGTACACGGGCGAGTCCATCCCCTGGATCAGGGTCCACGACCTGCCCGACTTTGTTTTCTTCAATCACTCCATCCACGTAAACAAAGGCATCGGCTGCGCCAGTTGCCACGGGCGCGTGGACGAGATGCCGCTGATGTACGCGCAAAACACGCTGCAGATGGAGTGGTGCCTGGACTGCCATCGCAATCCGGCCAAGAACCTGCGACCCACGAGCGAGATCTACAACATGGCCTGGGAATCGCCGTCGGAGGATCATCCGGTGTGGTGCGCAGCCAATGACAAGGCCGATGGGCCCACCGCGCAGAGCATCAATTGCACCATGCAAGATCCAAGCGGCGGTGCAGGCCCCGAGATGGCCTCGCTGCGCAT
>JASHYS010000161.1 GCA_030042915.1 Acidobacteriaceae bacterium | reverse complement strand
TCGATCTTGACCACGCCCAAGGGCGTGATGACAGGCAGGCAGGCGCGCCGCGAGGGAGTGGGCGGCGAGCTGTTGTGCGAAGTGTGGTAAAGACAGGGACTAAGGGACTCGGGACTAGGGATTGAGCCCAGTTAAAGTGACTCTTTAGTCCCTGGTGGCTAGACCCTGCTTTCCGGCTGCAGTGGAACGAGGGCGCGTTGGAAACTGATCATTGACGATTGATCACGGACAAGCGCCTTTCGGGACTCGCAAGCCAAGAGAAGGATTGAAGCAATGTCGCGGATTGGAAAGAAGCCGGTCGCGCTGCCGGCGGGCGTCAAGTACAAAGTTGAGGGTAACACCGTGCTGGTGGAAGGCCCCAAGGGGAAGGTATCGGCGTTGATCGCCGAAGGCATTACCGTGAAAGGATCCGACGGCCAGCTGCAGTTGGAACGCTCGAGTGACGACAGAGCCGCGCTGCACGGACTCACGCGGGCGCTGGTGAACAATGCCGTGCAGGGCGTCACCAAGGGATGGACGAAAGAGCTGGATATCGTGGGCGTTGGCTACCGCGCAGAGCTGAAGGGCAAGGGCACAGTCGTGTTTACGCTGGGCTATTCGCATCCCATCGAGTTCCCGCTGCCTTCGGGCATCGATGTGGCTATCGATCCCAAGCAGACGCACCTGACCGTCACCGGCGTCGACCGGCAGAAAGTGGGCCAGGTGGCGGCCGATATGCGCGCGCTGCGCAAGCCGGATCCGTACAAGAACAAAGGCGTGCGCTATTCGGACGAGCGCCTGAAGAAGAAGGCTGGGAAGACGGGAGCGAAATGAAGACAGCTTCCAGCTTCTGGCTTTTCCCCGTTGGAGCACGGGCTGAAGCGGTAGCGGGATGCAGCTAGAGGCCGACAGCTAGAAGCTAGCAGCTGGATTTAAAACCGAACGGGATCGCGGGGCGGTTCCGCTGATAGGTGAGAACAGACATGATTACGCAGACCAAGAGAAACGAGATTCGCGGGCGCATTCACGCCCGTATCCGCGAGAAGCTTGCCGGAACGGCGGAGAGGCCGCGGTTGAACGTGTATCGCTCGCTCAACCACATCTATGCACAGGTGGTCGACGACCAGAAGGGCGAAACTCTGGCCTCAGCCTCGTCGCTGGCCCTGAAGCTGAAGAGCGGCGGCAACGTGGCGGCGGCAAAGGAAATTGGCAAGGCAGTGGCGGAAAAAGCCGTGGCCTTGGGAATCAAGAAGGTGGTCTTCGATCGTGGCGGTTATCTGTATCACGGCCGCGTGAAGGCCCTGGCCGATGCGGCGCGCGAGGCAGGACTGGATTTTTAAAAGCAGCTCCCAGCTTTTAGCCTCCAGCTCCTGGCTCTTTGTGCTCGGGGTAAAAGAGCGGCAGAAGCGAGATGGAGCTGGAAGCTAGCAGCTAGAGGCAAGAAGCTCAAAAGGACAGCAATGACGATTTCGACGAAGAAACTCGATGCCAACCAGTACAACCTGAAGGATCAGGTGGTAGCCATCAATCGCGTGACCAAGGTGGTGAAGGGCGGCAAGAACATGTCGTTCGCCGCACTGGTGGTGGTGGGCGACGCCGCTTCCGGCGTGGTGGGCTACGGATCGGGCAAGGCCAAGGAGGTTCCCCAAGCCATTCGCAAGGGAATCGAGTCGGCCAAGAAGAACCTGGTGAAGGTACACCTGACCGAAACCACGATTCCGCACCAGGTGCTGGGGCGTTACGGCTCCGGCCAAGTGCTGCTGAAGCCGGCGCCGGAAGGCACAGGCGTAATTGCCGGGGGCGCGGTGCGCGCGGTGATGACTTCGGCTGGGGTGCAAAATGTTTTGACAAAAAGCATTGGCTCACCCAACCCGCACAATGTCATCAAGGCGACCTTCGACGCGCTGACGCAATTGCGCGACAAGGCCGAGGTGGCCTCAGCGCGCGGTAAGCAGGTGGAGGAGCTCTGATGGCCAAGGTAAAAAAGAACGCTCCACCGGACCATCCGGCGGGGACCTCGAACAAGATTCGGATTCAGTACTACCGCTCGGCCATCGCCACGCCTACCAAGCACAGGCTAGTGATCAAGGGGCTGGGATTCACGCGGCTCAACCAGGTTGTGGAGCGCGAAGATACGGAGTCAGTGCGGGGCATGGTGAAGACTGTGCCGCATTTGGTCCGCATATTGGAGAAGTAAGCTGCGCAGGCTACTAGCTCCCAGCCTTTCGCTTCCAGCTTTTTCATGCGAGGGACGGGGCGAGATGGGCTAGAAGCCAGGGGTTAGCGGCTGGAAGCTGATTTGAAACGCGAGTCGGGGTTGCCTGGACGGCAAGTCCCCGGCGCTATAGCGAGGAGAACATGACAAAGAACCTATCGAATTTGCGTGCGCCGCGGAGGGCCAACACCGGCCGCAAGCGCATTGGCCGGGGCATGGGTTCCGGTATGGGCAAGACCTCAACCCGCGGCCACAAAGGACAGGGTTCGCGTTCCGGCTCCAGCATGATGCGCGGCTTTGAAGGCGGCCAGATGCCACTGCACCGGCGCCTGCCCAAGCGCGGCTTCACCAACATCTTCCGTACTGAGTACAGCATCGTAAACCTTGACCGGATCGCTGAGGTTGGTGCGGCCGAGATTGGCCTCGACGACTATCGCAAGCTGGGACTGGTGTCGAACCGGCAGGCGCTGATCAAGGTTCTCGGCTCAGGGGAGCTCAAAAAGGCCGTCACCATCCACGCGCACAAGTTTTCAAAGTCGGCGGCTGAAAAGATCGAAAAGGCCGGCGGCAAGGCCGTAGTGGTGGGCGGCGAGACCGCTCCGGCGGCGTAAGGGCAGGCTTTAGCCGTTCGATTTCAGCTCGCAGCCTGGTCCTGCGTGGCGAACCTCAGTGGTTACCGGACGAAGCTGGCGGCTAAAGCTAGTAGCTAAAGGGCTGTTCTTGTGTGATGTAACTCACGTCCGCGCTGACCCGGTTTGGTTAGGCTGAAGGTAACCCGGAAGCGCCGTAAGATGGGACCAAAGGCAAGATTCGACTGGCGCCGAAGGCGCCGGAAGCGGATAACCCGATATGCTTGAGAAGTTTCTCAATATCTTCCGGATCCCCGACCTGCGCAAGCGGGTCCTGTTCACGCTGGGCATACTGGCCGTGTATCGGCTGGGCGCATGGATTCCCACGCCAGGGGTGAATCAACGCCAGCTGGACCTGATGTTCAGCCAGCAGAACGGTACCATGTTCGGCCTGATGGACCTGTTCAGCGGCGGCACGCTGCGGCGCATGACCATCTTTGCGCTGGGCATTATGCCCTACATCACGGCGTCGATCATCTTTCAGCTTCTCACCGTAGTTTATGAGCCGCTGGCGCGCATCCAGAAAGAGGGCGAGCTGGGCCGGCGCAAGATCACGCAGTGGACGCGCTACCTGACCGTAGTGCTGGGCGCGTTGCAGTCCATCGGAATTGCGGCCATTCTCAACAAGCAGGGACTGGTGCTGCATCCGGGCCCCAGCTTCTACCTCCTCACCGTGATTACTCTCACAGCGGGCACGGCATTCATCATGTGGCTGGGCGAGCAGATCACTGATCGCGGCATCGGCAACGGCATGAGCCTGCTGATTTTTACCGGCATTGTGGCCGGGCTTCCCCGCGGCGTGGCCGACCTGGTGCAAAAGGTGCAAACCGACGCCTGGGGCCCGATGTCCTTCCTGGTGGTGCTCGCGCTCGTGGCCGGCATGGCCGCGGTGGTGGCTTTCATCGTGTTTGTGGAGCGCAGTGAGCGGCGTATTCCCATCCAAAGCGCGCGGCGCATCGTGGGCCGGCGCATGATGGGCGGCCAATCAAGCCACCTGCCGTTGCGGGTCAACTCGGGCGGCGTGATGCCGATCATCTTTGCCAGCTCGATTTTATCGGCGCCGCTGCTCTTTGGCCAGGTGGACTGGGTGCAGCGAAGTGCGTTCCTGCAGCCCATTCTGCAGGCGCTTACGCCCGGCTATCCCTGGTACGAACTCCTCAATATCCTGGGCATCATTTTCTTTGCCTATTTTTACGTTTCCATCGTCATGAGGCCCGACGATATTGCCGATAACTTCCGCAAGTCGGGTTCGTTCATCCCCGGCATCCGGCCCGGCAAGCGCACGTCCGACTTTATCAATGACATTCTTACCCGCATCACGCTCGTCGGCGCTCTTTATCTGGTTCTGGTGCAAATGGTGCCCACCTTCCTCATTTCGGGCATCCGATTCGACAAGATTTGGCTTATCGGGAGGTTCTTTGAGAATTTGCCCAACTGGGCAATTCACGGCATGAACGTGAACTTCTACTTTGGCGGCACTTCACTTCTGATCGTGGTGGGTGTGGCCATGGATACAGTCAACCAGATCGAATCGCAGCTGATCATGCGGCACTATGACGGCTTTTCCCCGCGCTCCGGTCGCATTCGCGGAAGGAAAACCTGGTAATGTCTTCATCTGTTTCAACTGAGAAGTCAATGGAAAGCAGCCCGGCAACGGAATCGAATACCGCACCTGGACCGATTCTTTTGCTGGGAGCTCCTGGCGTAGGCAAAGGAACGCAGGCCAAGGAGTTGGTCAAGCTATGGAGCATCCCGCAAATCTCCACAGGCGACCTGCTGCGGGCCAACGTGGCTGAGGGAACCAAGCTGGGCAGGGTTGCCCGGGAGATTATGGGCCGCGGCGAGCTGGTGCCGGATTCGCTGGTCAACGAAATGGTGGCAGTGCGGCTGCTCGAGCCCGATACGGCCCGCGGGTACATCCTCGACGGCTTTCCGCGGACGCTCGGGCAGGCGACCTGGCTGGATGCCCGGCTGGCGGCGCAAATCGAATCCCTGCCTTTAGTTGCGGTCAGCATCCAGGTGAACTATAATCAATT